>NZ_JACHFK010000009.1 GCF_014201805.1 Deinococcus metalli
AGGGCTTTTCGCAGGTAATCGCGTCCTTCATCGGCTCCAGTGCCAGGGCATCCACCGTGGATCCTTGTTCTCTTGACCTCTTGCGTCATTCAGTCGCGCGCTTCTCGTGAAGCGCGCGTACACTTCGCAGTTCTCGCTCTTCTCGTCCGGGTTGTCATGCGCCTCGCCTCCGAAGAGGCTCAGAAACAATACAGGCCTTAACGTGTTCTGTCAACTCCTGCCCACGACGGATCGTGCTACGCTCCGGGCATGCGCGTGAAGGTCGTGTTTTTTGCCCGCCTGAAGCGGGAAATCGGCGTCGAGCAGATAGAGCTGGAGGCGCCGGACGGAGCGGACGTCCGGGCGATTGCAGCCCTGATCGAGCAGGCACATCCTGTGAACTTGAAGGGCTGCATGGTCGCCGTGAACGAGGCTTACGCCGCGCCGGACCAGGTCGTGCAGCCGGGCGACGAGGTGGCGTTCCTGCCCCCCGTGGCGGGAGGAAGCGGCGCAGACGCCGGCACACACTGCGAGATCACGGCCGATCCCCTGCAGCTGGACGCCGCCGACGCCTACCTCGTGAAACCGGAGTACGGCGCGCAGGCGTATTTCGTGGGCACGGTCCGCAGCCCCAACAAGGGGCACGTGGTGGAGTCCATAGAGTACGAGGGATACGCACCGATGGCCGTGAAGGTGATGCACGGCGCGGCGCAGGCAGCCCGCGAGCAGCATGGCGAACTGCGTATCTTCGTGCAGCACCGCGTGGGACGGCTCCAGCCTGGTGAGGCCAGCATTCTGATCGGCGTGGCGAGCCCGCACCGCCGCGCGGCGCTGGAAGCCTGCGACCAGATCATCGAGTACCTGAAGGTGCACGTGCCCGTGTGGAAGCATGAAGCGGACGAGGACGGCGCCCACTGGGTGGACGGGCAGACGGGGCATCCTACCCTGTGATGGCTGAAGGCCTCGCTCTGTTCGGTCTAGGAGGAGGGCGGCACGTGACGCGGACGCTCCTGTGACCCCTGGCGCGGATCACCCGTCTGGCGGGCGAAGGCCTCGAAGGTAAGGTAATAGCGTCCGGCCAGCACGACCATCAGCACGACCACCAGACCCAGCGCGAGCAGCAGCGGCCAGCCGGCCGAACTGCTCAGGATGCTGTTGAACACGAAGTGCAGAGTAATGCTCAGCGCGACGCCCTGCACCACCCACGTCCGGCCCCGCTGCCAGTGCAGGCCGCCCAGCGCGTAGCCCTGCGGGGCGCTGAACAGCGCATGCGCCAGCGTGGTGATGACGGCGTGCCACGTGCCGGCCCGCGCGCCAAACCCCAGCGAATACGTCAGGTTCTCCATCAGCGCGAAGCCCAGCGCAGCGGTCACGGCGTACACCAGGCCGTCCATCGGCTCGTCGAAGGAGGCCTCGGAGATCGCGGTGCTGGCGGCCAGGAACTTGCTGCCCTCCTCGATTCCGGCGGTCAAGAGGGCCACCAGCAGCAGTGCGGCGAGCACTGTGGAATTCAGGACGCGGCCAAGGCTCGCTTCAAAGGCCGCAGCGACCAGCCACGCGAACATCCCCCAGCCGAAGGTCCGGGCCAGCAGCGCCAGCGGCTCCGGATGCCGGTCGCGCCGCACGAAGAACCACAGCCATGCGAAGGTCAGGGCGGTGGAGGCCAGCAGCGGCAACAGCACGGTTCAGGTGACCAGCGCGGCCGCGCGGGCCTGCATGGGCGCGTGGGCGAGGTGGGTCAGGGCCAGTGCCAGGGCGTCGGCGGCGTGGTTGTTGAAGAGCTCGCGCACACCGAGCGTGGCCTTGACCATGTAGATCACCTGCTCCTTCTCGGCGCGGCCGGCACCCACCAGGGCTTTCTTGACCTGCATGGGACCGTAGGCGTGGATGGGCACGCCGGCCTGCGCACACGCGAGCTGCACCACACCAAAGGCCTGGCCGACCTTGAAGGCCACGTCGGCCTGCTTGCGCAGGATCTGATCCTCGATGGCCACCGCGTCGGGCTGGTATTCGGCCAGCAGGCGGCTGACCTCTTCGTGGATGTATTGCAGGCGCCGGGGCATGATCCACGCGCTCTCGGTGGTGAGGCACACGTGGTACAGGTGCCGGGCCCGGCGGACGTCTCCATCGACCAGTCCGAGGCCGAGGTTCGCGAGTCCAGGGTCGATGCCGAGCACGATCATGCCCAGAAGCATACGTGATCTTCCCGCGTGGCACAGCAAAAATCCCAGCACTGGTGGGAGCGCCTCCAAAAACAGCGTCACAGTCGATATTCGGAGCGGGACACCCGCATCGGCCATGCGGACAACGAAGGGGGCCAGAGCGGGACACTTCGGCCTGCCAGCGCGCGGTGGGCACGTCCACGCCGCTCTCAGCGAGACGCATCCACCCGCACCTGAGGACGCCGCACGGCATGAAAAAAGGGCCCGGCGGGCCCTGGTCGAAGGTGAACTGGTGGAACTCCTCAGTGACTGGCGCAGCCGCCGCTGCCCTCACCGTCCGGGGCCTGCGAGGAGTCAGTCCGGAAGGAATGGCCGCAGCCGCACGAAGACGTGGCGTTGGGGTTGTGGACGGTGAAACCGCCGCCCATCATGTTCTCGACGAAGTCCACCTCGCTGCCGCGCAGCAGGGGCAGGCTCATGTGGTCGACCAGCAGTTTCACGCCACGGTCGTACACGATGGTGTCGCCGTCGAGTTCGCGGTCGTCGATGGCCATGCCGTACTGGTAGCCGCTACAGCCGCCGCTCTTAATGAACACGCGCACACCGGCATTTTCCTTGCCGCTGCTCGCCAGGATGCTGTTCGCCTTCTGGGCGCCGAATTCGCTGATCGTGATGTCCGGAGCCGGGGTGGCGCCGCTGGTGTCGGGAAGGGAGGTCGCCGTCATGTGTGAAGCGTACTCCTATTGGGGAAACGGAATTGTGCGCCCTGGCCTATAGGCGGGCGCCAGAGCGCATGACATGTTGAGACATGCCCAACTCTGGGCTTACATTCCTTGAGTGTGGTCGTGTTAAGCTGGGCGCATGACGAACCCTGCTGCGAGCAATCCGTATGCCGAGTGGTTCGAGCGGCTCCGCGCGGAGTACGGCGAGCAACTCGGCCAGATGCCCCTCCCCGACGGCCTTCCCGAACACCTGCGCGTGCTGATCCGCAGCGGCGACGAGGAAGCCATCCAGTTCATGCTCAAGCTCGCGTGGCAGTTCGGCGCGCAGGTGGGCTATGCCGCCGGCGCCCGCCAGAACGAGGAACAGGTCACCGTGATGCGCCCGTCACGCAGCGTCCAGGCCTGAATCCGACTCCTCCAGCTCCTACGGCCGCCCCACACCGGGGCGGCCGTCGCCTTGTGGCCGAATGCAGTTCAGGACAGTGGACTGCGCGGCTGCGCCCAGCAGTCCAGCTCCACCTGGCCGGCGATCAGGCCGCGCGCCGCGAGTTCCTCCAAAACCGCAGCTGTAAATTCCCGAACCGCTGCCTCCGGCGCGTCCTCCACGGCGTGGCCATCCAGTCCGATCTTCCGCGCCAGAGAAGCGAGCCCTGCGGCCAGATCATCCATACCCGCAGGCTAGCCCAAACGGAAACGGCCCCGCCTCGTGGTGGGGCCGCTTTCATTCAGGGCTGTTCGCTCAGTCGTCGGCGGCCGAGTGGCCCAGCTGACCGGAGTGCACGGCCGCGTCGCGCTCATCCGCTTCACGCAGGGCGCGGATCAGGCGGACGATCCCGATGGTCGCAAAGTACGTCAGGGCCGGCACGACGAACACCAGAATCCACAGGATGGCGTTGGCGTTCGCGGTGGTCAGGACACCGGCCTCGATCAGGTCGGGCTTGTAGCCGGCCAGCGACAGCGCCAGCATGAAGCCCATGAACGCGGTGCCCGCCGCCAGACGCACCGGATGGTTCGTCGGGTTCTCGGCGTAGTACAGGTTCTCCTTGCTGCGGTCGAGCATCGGCACGGCGAACATCGCGCCGATGACGATCCCCGGGAAGACCATGGCGCCCACGAACTCGGCGCTGATCGAACCGCCCAGGAGTTCCAGGTCGAAGCCGGGGATGATCGCCAGCGCGCCGAAGACCCACAACAGGTACCAGTCGGGCTTGATGTTCGGAATCGGCGTGGAGCTGGGTGGTCCGAAGACCTCCACCGGGTGCACCGGAATGAAGGCCGCGAACAGCATCACGATGCCGGTGAACAGCAGGGCCAGCAGCAGCATGATGGGGGTCTGCTGGGTGATCAGCGGCACGCCCACGATCTTCTTGTACGCCAGACGCTTGGCGTACTGCGGCTGCGTGTGCTTCTGCTTGATCATGATCAGCATGTGCGCGCCGGTCAGGGCGAGCAGGATGCCCGGCAGCAGCATGATGTGGTAGCCGTAGATGCGCGGGATGATCCCGGCGCCCGGGAACTGTCCGGCGAAGGCAGCCTGCGCGGCCCAGTCACCGACCCACGGCACGGACTTGGTGATGGCGTACACCACGCCGACCGTCTGGTACGCGTAGTTGTCGTACGGCAGGATGTAGCCGGTCACGGCGGTCAGGCCGGCGAAGATCAGCAGCAGCATGCCGATCCACCAGTTGATCTCGCGGGGCTTCTTGAAGGCGCCCGTGAAGTAGATGCGCATCATGTGGATCACGGCGGCCGCGATCATGATGTTCGCCATCCAGTGGTGCAGGCGGCGCAGCATGTCCCCGAAGGGCATGGCGTTGATCTTGAGGGCCGAGTGGTACGCCGCCGGGATCAGGTTCGGCTTGGCGGACGTGCCGGGATCGAAGGAGTTCGTGACCAGTGAGTTGCTCGGCTCATACGACAGCGCCAGCAGGATGCCGGTGATGATCAGCACGATCAAGCTGAAGAGCGTGATCTCCCCCAGAAAGAAGGAGTGGTGCACAGGAAAGGCCTTGCGCAGGAACTTGTCGTTCAGGCGCGAGATGTGCAGGCGTTCATCCAGCCACTGGTTCATCCGAGAACCTCCTTCACCTGTTCGGTGTACGCTTTCCAGTCCTCTTCCTTGGTGTAGCCGTATGGCCTGGAGAGGAAGAAGCCCGTGGCGACGATCTTGTCTCCGTCCATCTTGATCGGCAGCTGCGGCAGCGGCGCGGGCGGCGGACCGCCGATGACCTTGCCGCCCAGCTTGGGATCGTACTGGCCGGAGTGGCACGGGCAGTTCATCAAGCCCGGCTGCTGGTCGTTGTTGCCCACGTTGCATCCGGCGTGCATGCAGCGGTCCCCGTACGCGACGATCTGGCCGTCAATGGTGGCGTTCAGGTCGGTCGGCTCCTGGACCTGCCCGGCCGGGTACTTGAAGATCGCCAGCACGCTGGTGGGGTCCTGGTCCCGGATGACCGGGTCGCCGTTCTTGTCCTTACCCTGCGGCCACGCGCGCACGAGTTGCAGTCCCAGGTCGGAGACCTTGACCGGCTCGCCGTAGCGGCTGGGGTCGGCGTGCACCAGCACGTCGCCCGCCATGGGCGGCGCGAGGGCCGGGGTCAGGCGGAACACGGGCTTGGCACTGCCCAGCGCGCTGACCAGACTGAGGGTACCGACGGCCGCCGCGCCGCCCATGGCCGCGTTGATGAACTTGCGGCGGGTGAGTTCAGGGTCCTGTTTTCTGTAACGGGTCATCGTTCCAACCTCTCCTGATATCGGGGAACCCTGGAAATCACCAGGGGAATTCGCCGCTGGCGTCCTCGACCAGCACCTCGCCGTCCATGAAGAACTTCTTGTACAGGCCAATGGCCAGGGCCAGCGTCAGGACGATCATGGCGGCGTAGAAGCCCTCGGCGGTCACGTTCGGCATCACGGCCTCGCGCGCACCCCACCCGGCGTAGTCCACGACCATCTGGTGGACGAACAGCACGCTGAACAGCACCGTCAGGGCCAGGGTGACCACCATGCCCAGCACCGCGAGCGGCGTGGAGCGCACCTTGTGGATGCCAGGGTGCAGTTCCATGCCCTCGGCCCACACCGAGTACAGCCCGATCACGCCGTACGTGAGCAGCACCATGATGAACGTCGCCAGGAAGATCTCCGGGAGCTTCAAATCCTCGGGCACGAAGCGGCTGCGGTTTTTCAGCACGGCCGGATCGACCTTGCTCTGGCCGGCCGCGACGGCGGCGGGGGTCAGCAGCGGGTCGATCTTATTGCCCCACGAGTTCAGGACGTAGTTTGCGACCGCGTAGATCTCGTTGTCCTTGAGCTTGCCCTCGAAGGCGGGCATGCCGCCCTTGCCCTTCACGATGATGGTGTGCACGTAGACCGGGTCCTTGAGGATCTTCTCGTCGCCGGCGAGTTTCGGCCCGACCACACCCTGGCCCTGAGCGCCGTGACAGCCGACGCAGCCCGCCGACGCGAAGACCGACTTGCCGACCGTCGGCCACTCCTTGCCGATGTTCGCCACGACCGCCGGATCGACGACCACCGGTTTGGGCGCGGTTTCCTTGTTGAACAGAAACAGCAGCAGAATCCACATGATGGCCGCGCTCACGATGGCGACCCACGGCATGACAGCGTCGTTTCTTTCCACGTTCCCTCTCCCTCACCCCTGGACTGACCCGGTCTCGCGACGCGGGCTGAGCTCATGCCGCCTAAATGCGGGCCAGCATAGCATGCGCCAGAGGAGCCCTCAGCAGCGCTTGACACGGACTTCCGAGCATCCTGGCACCCTGCATTCTGCGCCTGACCGTGCGGTTAAATGTCCCCGGACGGGCCGCCAGCGTCCCCCTCGCCCAGGGCGGCCAGCAGGGGCCACAGCGCGTCCGCGAGCAGCGCCACGTCGCGGTTCTCCGGGTGCTCGCGCCGGTCCGTGCCGCCCTCCGAGAGCAGCGCCACGACCAGCGGCCGGGGCGTGTAGAGGACACCGACGTCGTGGTGGACGCCCTCCAGCTCGCCACTCTTGGAGCACAGCCGGTAGCGCGGCGTGCCGTCCGCGTTCCTGGGCAGCCGCCGGCCGATCACGTCGCGGTGCTGCTGACGGGCCAGGATGTCCAGTGCCAGCGCCGTGTGCGCCGCGTCCAGCACGTCGCCGCGCGCGAGCGCGCCCAGCAGCGCCGTCTGCTCGAAGGCGGTCGTGCGGTTGCGCTCTCCGCGCCGCTGCGCTGCGTTGCGCTGCTCCGGCGGCAGCTGGAGTTTGCCGATCAGCCGGGTGTGGGCGTGGCCGTGGTGATCCAGCCACGCATTCACCGCCCCGACTCCCACGTGCCCGATGACGAGGTTGGTGGCGGTGTTGTCGCTCACGACGATCATCAGCGTGAGCACGTCCCGCCACGTGAGGGCCAGGCCGCCGCACAGGTCGTGCAGCACGCCCGCGCCGGGCACGCGGTCGGCGTCCTGCATCACGACGCGGGCGTCCAGGTCGAGGTCGCCCCGCTGCGCCCACTCCAGCGCCATGACCAGCAGAGGCACCTTGATGGTGCTCGCCGCCGGGAACACGCGGTCGGCATTCACGGCGGCGAGTTCCGTGCCGTCCAGCGCCGTGACCCGCAGGCCCACGTGGCCCGTGAAGCCCCGGCCGCGCAGATCGGCCAGCAGGTGATCCGCGGGTCCGGCCACGCCTACTCCGGCAGATCCAGGCCGGCCAGCGCCGCGAAGGGATGGGCGGTGCCGACCGGGCGCAGGGTGCAGAACGGCGCGGCGCCGTCCGGCTCCACGCGGTGCGGACACGTGGGGCACTCCGGGAAGGCCTGCTCCGTGTACGCCAGGTCGGGCTCCCGGGACGCGACCACCCACTCGCGGCCGCAGCCGGCGCGGAAGGTGACGGGCGCCGGCGCGGCCGCCACTCGGGGAGCGCGGCTCATTCGAGGTTCGCGATACCCTCGCGGATCGCGTAGAGGGCCGCCTGGGTGCGGTTGTTCAGCTGCAGCTTGGTGAAGATCTCCGACAGGCGGTTGCGCACCGTCTTCTCGCTGATGTCCAGCCGCAGCGCGATGTCCTGGTTCGAGAAGCCCTGCGCGAGCAGCTTGAGGATCATGGTCTCGCGCTCGTTGAGATCGGCGTGCTTCTCGCTGGGCAGTTCCTCGCGCTTGTCGCGGAAGTCGTCCAGCACGTTCTGGGCCATGTCCGCGTCGAGCAGCGCCTCGCCCGCCGCGACCCGCTTGATCGCGTCGAGCAGCGTGGCGGCGTCGGCGTCCTTGAGGATGTAGCCGCGCGCGCCGGCCTTGACGGCCTCGAACACGTAGCGGTCCTGGCGGTACATGGTGATCATGATCACGCGGGCCTGCGGGTCGATCTCCAGGATGCTCTGGGTGGCCTTCACGCCGTCGAGTTCAGGCATCTGGATGTCCATCAGGATCACGTCGGGATGCGTGTCGGCGGCGTAGCGCAGGGCCTCGCGGCCGTTGGCGGCCTCACCGATCACGCGCATGCCCTCGGACTCCAGCAGGCTCCGCAGTCCCTGGCGGAAGAGGGCATGGTCATCGACGAGCAGCACGCGGATCATGCCGCCAGTCTACCCGCCGCGCCCAGGTCGAACGCCCCCGGAAGTCACGGTGCGGTGGGCCACGCGCTACGCTGCGCCCATGACCCCACCGCACGCGGACGGAACCTGGGACGCCCTGTGCGCCCACTGGCAGACGCTCTCGGATCTGGGCGGCATCGGCGCGCTGCTCGGCTGGGACCAGAGCACCTTCCTGCCGGCCGCCGCCGCCGAGGGCCGGGCGCGGCAGATGGCGCTGCTGTCCGGGATCCGCCACGCCCGCATGACCGACGCCGAGTACGGCCGGCTGCTCGACACCGCGCAGGCCCGCAGCGACTGGACGCCGGTGCAGGCGCGCACCCTGGCGGTGGCCCGCCGCGATTTCGAGGAAGCGACCCGCTTTCCCGCCGCGTTCGTGCAGGCGTTCTCGCAGCACACCGGCGAGAGCTACTCCGCGTGGGTGCAGGCCCGGCCGCAGAACGACTTCGCGCGCATGGTGCCGTACCTCGACAAGACCCTGGACCTGAGCCTGCAGGCGGCGGCGTACTTCCCGGAGTTCGCGTCGCCCATGGACTACTTCATCGACCAGTCCGACGAGGGCATGACTGCCGCCGTGGTCGACCGCGTGTTCGCGGAGCTGCGCGACGCCCTGGTGCCGCTGGTGGACGCCGTGGCGCAGGCCCCGGCACCCCGCACGGACTTCCTGTTCCGCGCCTACCCGGTCGAGACGCAGCTGCGGGTGGGGCAGGACATCGCGCGGGCGTACGGCTACGACGTGACGCGCGGCCGGCAGGACCTCACCGCGCACCCCTTCATGACCCGGCTGGGCGATCAGGACGTGCGGATCACCACCCGCGTGAAGGAGCGCGACGTGTCCGAGGCGCTGTACTCCACGCTGCACGAGACCGGGCACGCGCTGTACGAGCAGGGCGTGGCACCGGAGCTGCTGGGCACGCCGCTGGGCGGCGGGGTGAGCGCCGGCGTGCACGAGAGCCAGTCGCGGCTGTGGGAGAACCTGGTAGGCCGCTCGCGTGCGTTCTGGACAGCGTTTTTCCCCACACTGCGCGACGCCTTCCCCGAGCAGCTCGCGGACGTGACGGAAGACGAGATGTACGCGGCCGTGAACGCCGCGCAGCGCTCCCTGATCCGCACGGACGCGGACGAACTGACGTACAACCTGCACGTCATCACCCGCTACGAGCTGGAACGCGAGCTGCTGGCGGGCCGGCTGGCCGTGCACGACCTGGCGGACGCGTGGCACGCGGCATACGCCGCGAACCTGGGCGTGCGCGCCCCAGACGACATCGACGGCGTATTGCAGGACGTCCACTGGTACGGCGGAGGCATCGGCGGGGCCTTCCAGGGCTACACGCTGGGGAACGTTCTGAGCGCGCAGTTCTACGCGGCGGCGCAGCGCGACCTGCCGGGGCTGGAGTCGGACCTCTCGCGCGGCGACTTCGCCGGCCTGCACGGCTGGCTCCGAGAGCACGTGTATGCGCCGGGCGGCACCTACCCGCCGGCGGAACTCGTGGAGCGCGTGACGGGCGAACCCATGACTGTCGCGCCGTACCTGACCTACCTGCGCGGCAAGTACGGAGCGCTGTACGGCGTGAAGTGACACCCACACGACGGGGCCGCGCTCTCGGGGAAACACCGGGGCGCGGCCTCTGGTCTGGAGGAGGCGGTGGGCGCGGAGTGCCGCGCTGCCCGCCGTGCAGGACCACAGCTTGCCCCGCGCCGTGTGACAGGAATCTTAATGCGCCCGCCGGCACGCCCAGGCGTAGCATGGCCGCACGCAGGGAGGCGGGATGAGCACACTCGAGAACCTCTACAAGCAGGTGATCCTTGACCACTCGCGCCGGCCGCGGCACTACGGCGAGCTGCCGGACGCGACCCACCGCGAGGCCGGGCACAACCCCAGTTGCGGCGACCGGGTGCAGCTGATGCTGCGCGTGGATGGGGACGTGATCGCGGACGCGCGCTTCACCGGGAAGGGCTGCGCCATCTCGCAGGCCAGCGCCAGCCTGATGACGGGCGCCCTGCGGGGCAAGACGCTGGCGCAGGCGGCCGAGCTGGAGCACGCGTTCCTGCACATGCTCCGCACGGGCGAGGCCGACGGCGCCCTGGGGGACCTGGCGGCGCTCCAGGGCGTCCATACGCTGCACACGCGCGTGAAGTGCGCGGCACTCCCGTGGCAGACGCTGGACGTGCTGCTGGAGAGCGCAGCGACGGCTCCCTGATTGGAACCTGGCTGAACGGGCACCCCGGGCCACAGTCACGCCAGCCTTGCAGCAAGAGCGCTGCAACCCACACGGCCGCAGGAGGCCGCCGACCCACCCCCGGCCGACCCGGCCAGACTCCGTCCTCCACGCGAATGGCGTGCTGGACGGTTTTTTTACGTCTTCTCCTGCGTGGCACCGCAGAGCTTGACAATTACTGAACCGGAGTGCACACTGACGTCACCAAATGTAATCGTTTGCATCGGATGACCTCCACCCGGGAGCGAGTCCGGCGCAGCTCCGCACGCTCCCACCCGAGGTGTCCGTTTCCATGCCCAGTATCCAGGACGTCGCCAAACTCGCCAACGTGTCCACCGCCACCGCGTCACGCGCGCTGAGCCGGCCGGACATGGTGGCGGCCGGCACGCGCGAACGGGTCGTGCAGGCCGCGCAGGAACTCGGGTACCAGCCGAACGTGCTGGCCCGCAGCCTGCGGCAGAAAGAGACCCGCACCATCGGCCTGATCGTCGCGGACATCCTCAACCCCTTCCACGCGCTAATCGCCAAGGGCGCGCAGGACGCCGCGGACCGCCACGGCTACACGGTGTTCCTGTTCAACAGCGACGAGGAACCGGCCAAGGAACTGCGCGCCATGGAGACCCTGCGCGGCCACCTGCCCACCGGCCTGATCGTGGCGCCCACCAGCGGCACCCGCGCGCACCTGCGCACCCTGCCGAACCTGCCGGTCGTGGAACTCGACCGCGTGAGTGGCCACCCCGGCACCACCACCGTGACCGTGGACAACGTGGGCGGCGCCATGGCCGCCACGCAGCACCTGATCGAACTCGGGCACCGCCGCATCGGCATGATCGTGGGGCAGCAGGACATCAGCACCGCCATCGACCGCCACGACGGCTACCGCGCCGCGCTGAAACGCGCCCACCTGAACTACGACTCTGCCCTGGTCCTGCCCGGCCACCACCGTGAGGACGACGGCTACCGCGCCGCCCGCCACCTGCTGACCCTGCCCGAGCCGGAGCGCCCCACCGCGCTGTTCGTCGGCAACAACGAGATGACGGTCGGGGCCGTGCTGGCTGCCCGCGAACTGAACCTCGACATTCCCCACGACGTCTCGATCGTCGGCTTCGACGACTCGCGCTGGGCGCAGACGATGTCCCCTCCCCTGACGGTGATCGCACAGCCCGCGTACGACCTGGGCCGCCTCGCGTGCGAGCACCTGATCGGCCAGCTGGGCGTGGCCCACCCCGCCACACCCGTGCGCGTACAGCTCCAGACCGAACTCGTGATCCGCAATTCCACCGGTCCGCCCCACACGGCCGACCATGCCAAGCGCTCCTCCCGTCCATCCCTCGGCCCCTCGCCCCACTCACGTTAAGGAGATCCACCATGCAAAAAGCCAAAGTGTTCGCCGCCACCGCCACCCTCGCCCTGACCGCCGCCGCGGTCGTCACCAGCGCCCTGGCCCAGGGCTCGCAGCCCATCATCGGCCTGATCACCAAGACCGATACCAACCCCTTCTTCGTGAAGATGAAAGAGGGCGCGCAGAAGGAAGCGACCCGCCTGGGCGCCAAGCTGATGACCGGCGCCGGCAAGAGCGACGGCGACAACGCCGGCCAGGTCACCGCCATCGAGAACATGGTCGCGGCGGGCGCCAAGACCATCCTGATCACGCCCAGCGACTCCAAGGCCATCGTGCCGGCCATCGCCAAGGCCCGCGCCGCCGGCGTGATGGTGATCGCGCTGGACTCCCCCACCGAGCCCGCCAGCGCCGTGGACGCCCTGTTCGCCACCAACAACTACAACGCCGGCCTGCTGATCGGCCAGTGGGCGAAGAAGACCATGGGCAGCAAGAAGGCCGTCATCGCCACCCTCGACCTGTTCCCCGGCCAGCCGGTGGGCATCGCGCGCCACAACGGCTTCCTGGAGGGCTTCGGCGTGGCCGGCGTGACCTCCAAGAGCATGAGCCAGGTGAACACCAGCGTCGCGTGCGCCCAGGACTCCTTCGGTGACCAGGCCAAGGGCCAGACCGCCATGGAGAACTGCCTCCAGAAGAACCCGGACATCAACCTCGTGTACACCATCAACGAGCCCGCCGCCGCCGGCGCGTACCAGGCGCTCAAGGCCGCCGGCAAGGAAAAGGACGTGCTGATCGTCTCGGTGGACGGCGGCTGCGCCGGCGTGCGCAACGTGGAGGCCGGCGTGATCGGCGCGACCAGCCAGCAGTATCCGCTGAAGATGGCCTCCATGGGCGTCGCGGCGGGCGTCAACTACGCCAAGACCGGCAAGAAGGTCAGCGGCTACACCGACACCGGCGTGAACCTGATCACCAACAAGCCCGCCGCCGGCGTCAAGAGCCAGACCGGCAAGTACGGCCTGGCGAACTGCTGGGGTCAGTAAGTCCCGGCGCCGCCCCCGCGCTGCGCCCCAGATAGACCTGTCGTTCCGTCAGCGGAGCTACGGACTCGCGGCCCTGAGCCGCGGGCCGTAGCTCTCGCCACACCTGAACGCCGGAAGTGGCATGCTGTAGCCACACCAGCTGTCCGCCCCACGCCTCCCGCACGCCCGTCCGGGTGTCCGACTGTCGGCCGTGTCCGCTGAGCCTTTTTTCTCCCCTGATCCGGAGCGCACCATGACCCAACCCACCACTGCACCACCGGCCAAGAGCGGCTTCCAGATGCCCAGCCTGAGCACCCTGGGCCCGCTGATCGCGCTTCTGCTGGCCTGCATCTTCTTCGCCACCCAGTCCGACCGCTTCCTGACCGGCAACACGCTGTCGCTGGTCCTCAAGCAGATCTCGTACGTCGCCGTGCTCGCCATCGGGCAGACGCTGATCATCCTGACTGCCGGGATCGACCTGAGCTGCGGCGTGATCATGGCGCTGGGCAGCATGGTCATGACCAAACTGGCCGTCGAGCAGGGCGTGCCGGCGGTGCTGGCGATCCTGCTGGGCCTGGCCCTGACCACCGTAATCGGCGGCCTGAACGGCGTGCTGATCACCCGGCTGCGGTTGCCGCCGTTCATCGCCACGCTGGGCATGTACGGCATCGTGTTCGCCACCACGCAGATCTACTCCAACGCGCAGACCATCAACAACCTGCCGCCCGCGCTGAACTTCCTGGGCAACACCTTCAACGTGCTGGGCGTGCCGTTCACCTTCGGCGCGGTGCTGATGGTGCTGCTGTTCGCGCTGGCGTGGTTCTTCCTGGGCAGCACCGCCACCGGCCGCCACGTGTACGCGCTGGGCAACAACCCCGAGGCCGTGCGCCTGAGCGGCATCTTCACGGACCGCCTGCTGATCGGCGTGTACGCCACCGCCGGGCTGTTCTACGGCATCGCGGCGCTGATCCTGGTCGGCCGCGTCGGCGCCGGCGACCCGAACGCCGGGCAGACCGAGAACCTGGAGAGCATCACGGCCGCCGTGCTGGGCGGCACCAGCCTCTTCGGCGGACGCGGCAACGTGCTGGGCACGCTGCTGGGCGCCATCATCGTCGGCGTGTTCCGCGTGGGCCTGACGCTGGCGGGCGTGAACTCCGTCTACCAGGTGCTGATCACGGGCATCCTGATCATCCTGGCCGTCGCCACCGACCAGTTCTCCCGGAGGAAGTCATGAGCGCCGCCGAGAAGTTGCACGCCCACCCCACCGCCACCGGCATGTCCGCGGCGCCGCTGGTCATGGAAGCGCGCGGCCTGATCAAGCGCTACGGGCATGTCACCGCCATCAACGGCGCGGACTTCGAGCTGCGCCCCGCCGAGATCCTGGCCGTGATCGGCGACAACGGCGCGGGCAAGAGCAGCCTGATCAAGGCGCTGTCCGGCGCACTGATCCCCGACGAGGGCCAGATCTTCCTGGAAGGCAAGCCCGTGAGCTTCCGCAGCCCCATCGATGCGCGGCGCGAGGGCATCGAGACGGTGTACCAGGACCTGGCCGTGGCGCCCGCCATGACCATCGCGGAGAACCTGTTCCTGGGCCGCGAGATCCTGCGGCCCGGCCCGCTGGCGAAGCTGCTGAAGATCATCGACAAGAAGAAGATGCTGGACGAGGCCACGCGCCACATGCAGGGCCTCCAGTTCGCCATCAAGAGCATGAGTCAGCCGGTCGAGACGCTCTCGGGCGGGCAGCGTCAGGGCGTGGCCGTGGCGCGCAGCGCGGCCTTCGCGCGGCACGTGGTGATCATGGACGAACCCACCGCCGCGCTCGGCGTGCGTGAGGGCAACATGGTGCTGGACCTGATCCGCCAGGTGCGCGACAAGGGCCTGCCGGTGATCCTGATCTCGCACAACATGCCGCACGTGTTCGAGATCTCCGACCGCATCCACGTGCACCGCATGGGCAAGCGCGCCGCGCTGCTCAACCCCCAGAAGATCAGCATGGCCGACACGGTGTCGGTCATGACCGGCGCGATCCGCCCCGAGGACCTCAGCGCGGACGTCCTCGCGCACTGACGGCTTACGTGAACGCGCCCGCCGGTCGCTGCCGGGCGGGCGCGTTGGCGTTCAGGGTCTTCAGCGGCGCGTGCTGGCCGCGTGTTCCCGCTGCGTCCACACGCGGTACGCGCCGACGGCCAGGATTGCCGCGAGCGGCAGCGGCACGTCCCCCAGGCTCACCCGGATGTCCAGGCCCTGCGTGAACGATCCGAAGCGGCCGCGCACCTCGTCTTCTTCCCGGTTCAGGACGACGTCCACGCCCTCGGTGAAGGTGCCGTAGTGCCCGGTCGCGCCCTCCGGCGTGAAGGTCAGCACGGCGTCCAGCCCGTCGGTGTAGCCGCCCAGGTGCAGCAGCAGTTGCCCACCCGCGACCTCGGCGCGCACGTCGAAGCCGTCGGTGAATGACCCCACGCGGCCTTCCAGCGCGCCGCGGCCCAGGCCCACGACGACGTTGTGCCCGTCCGTGAAGGTGCCGATCCGGCCGCGCAGCTGATGACCGTCCCATTCCCCGTTCAGATCCAGACCGGCGGTGAACCCGCCCAGGCGACCCTGCAAAGCGCTCATGACCCCACTGTAGGCGGCGTCATCTGGCAAAACCCTGACGGCGCGCCAGAAACAGCGCCCACCACACCCATGAAGGGAGGGTGAGCGCCGGGGGCCGAGCGCCGGATTACAGCTCCAGCAGGATACGCGCCGGGTCTTCCAGCAGGTTCTTGATCATCACCAGGAACTGCACGGCTTCCTTGCCGTCGATGATGCGGTGGTCGTACGACAGCGCGAGGTACATCATCGGAGCGATCACGACCTGCCCACTGACGGCAATCGGCCGCTCGATGATGTTGTGCATGCCCAGGATGGCGCTCTGCGGGGCGTTGATGATCGGGGTGCTCATCATGGAGCCGAAGGTGCCGCCGTTCGTGATGCTGAAGGTGCCGCCGCTCATGTCCTCGAGGGTCAGCTTGCCACCCTTGGCCTTCTGCGCGAACTCCGCGATGCCCTTCTCGATGGCCGCGAGGCTGAGCTGCTCGGTGTCGCGCAGGATCGGCACGACCAGCCCGCGCTCGGACGCCACCGCGATACCGATGTCGTAGTACCCGTGGTAGATGATGTCCTTGCCGTCCACGCTGGCGTTCACCATCGGGAAGGCCTTGAGGGCCTCGGTCGCGGCGCGCACGAACAGGCTCATGAAGCCGAGTTTCACGCCGTGCTTGGCCACGAACTGGTCCTGGTACTTCTTGCGCAGGTCCATGGCCGGCTTCATGTTCACCTCGTTGAAGGTGGTCAGCAGCGCGGCCGTGTTCTGCACCTCCTTGAGGCGCTCGGCGATCCGGGCGCGGATGCGCGTCATGGACACCCGCTGCTCCGTGCGCGGCCCGGCCGGCAGGGCGGCCGCGGCGGCAGGCGCGGGCGTGGTCGCCGCCTTCATGCTGGCGGGCTCGGCGGCCGACTGCGGCCCCTGGTAGGTCAGGCCCCCCTGCGCCGCCACCACCGCGTCTTCCTTGGTGATGTTGCCCTTCGGGCCGGTGGCGGGAATGGTCGCCGGGTCAAGGCCCTGCTCGGTCACGACCTTGCGCACCGCCGGGGACAGGTCGTCGCGGCGCGTGGCCTCGTTCGCGGCCGCAGCGGGCGCCACCTGGGCGGGGGTGGCCGGAGTGGCCGCGGCGGCCGGAACCGGGGCGGCGCTGCCCGCGTCGCCCAGCGTGCCCAGCAGCTCCTCGCTGAGCACCGTGTCGCCCTCGTTTTTCAGGACATTCGCGAGCACCCCGTCCTGCTGCGCCTGGATCTCGAGGACGACCTTGTCCGTCTCGATCTCGGCCAGCAGGTCGCCGCGCTTCACGGCCTCGCCAGGTTGCTTGTGCCACGCGAGCAGGGTGCCCTCGCTGACCGACTCGCTGAACACGGGAACTTTGATATCCGCCATAACGCCCCGGATTCTACCCTGCCCCCGCGTGTGACTGACGCGGGAACGGCGCGCGGAGTGAACACAGTGCACGGAAGTTCAGCCCTGGAATCTGTAGCCCATGTCCCCCCTGGTCGGCAGGTGCCCGTACCCAGCGGGCCGCGTGACGCGCAGGCTCGCAGCCCGGACGGCGAAGGCCACGGCGTCCGGCAGGCGGGCACCTCCGGCCAGGGCGGCCGCCAGCGCTCCGTTGAAGGTGTCCCCGGCGGCGACGGTGGACACGGCCTGCACGGGCGGCGCGGAGAAGGTCTGCTCGCCGTCGCGGTCCAGCAGCAGGGCGCCCTGCGCGCCGCGTTTGACAATGACGTGCCGCACGCCCCGGTCCAGCAGCGTGTGCGCGGCGGCGCGCACGTCGTCCTGCCCGCTGAGCGTCCGGGCCTCGTGTTCGTTGGGCGTGAGGAGGTCCACGGCGGCCAGCAGGTCGGCCGGCAGGGACGGCGCGGCGGGCGCAGGGTCGAGGATGACCGTCACCCCGGCGGCGCGGGCGCGCCGGGCGGCCTCCACGGTCACGTCCAGCGGCACCTCCAGTTGCAGCAGCAGGGCGTGGGCACCGGGCAGCGCGGCGTCCAGAGCGGCCAGCTCCGGCGCGCCCACCAGCGCGTTCGCGCCGCCGTGCAGCGTGATGGTGTTCTCGCCGTCCGGGGCGATGTGGATATAGGCCTGCCCGGTCGCGGTGTCCGCGATCCGGCGCACGTGGCCCACGTCCACGCCACGGTCACGCAGCGCGTCCAGCAACCGTTCTCCGGCGTCGTCGGTGCCGACCGCGCCGATCATGCGGGTGGGCGTGCCCAGGGCCGCACACGCCGCCGCCTGATTCGCGCCCTTCCCGCCGGGCATGTGCTCCAGCCCCAGCGAGTGCATGGTCTCGCCGGCGCGGGGCAGGTGCGGCACGCGCAGCAGGATGTCGAGGTTCAGGCTGCCCAGGACGAGCACGGTGGCGCGGGTCATGGACTCAGTCTGTCATCCCCTGGCGAATCCTGCCGTCTGCCACAATGCGGCCTGAACCCGACCCGTGGATCCTGGAGGACGCATGAGTGAGCCCACGCTTCAGACGCCGACCCTCACGGAGCACCCTGGCACCAGCGACGCGGTGCGCGCCCAGATTCTCGCCACCGAACACTGGAGTCTGCTGGCCACCCGCTCGCTCACGTGGACCGAGACCTTCAGCCGTGCGGGCATGTTCCTGACGGTCGTGTCCGGTGCCGTCGTGGCCCTCGCGCTGGTGGGCAACGCCACCGCGTTCGGCCCCGCCTTCCGGGGCTTCGCGCTGCTGCTGTTACCGGTCGTCCTGCTCATCGGCCTCCTGACCTACGCCCGCCTGAGCGACGCGAACCTCGAGGAAATCGGGCTATTGATCGGCATGAACCGGCTCCGGCATGCCTATCTGGAAATTGCCCCGGAACTCACGCCGTACTTTGTGACCGGCCTCCACGACGACGAGGCCGGCATCGCGCAGACGTACGGCACGGTGTTCCACCGGTACACCGGCTACAGCGTCATTCAGGCGCTGTCCGGAACGCCGGAACTCGTGGGCCTGATCACCGCCGTGACCGCAGGCGTGCTCGGCGAACTGGTCACGGGCAGCGTGGGCGGATCGGAGCGGGCAAGCGTCGTGACCGGGATCATCTGCGGCGTGGCTCTGGCGGCCGCGCTGATGCTGCGGACCCTGCGCCGTTACGCACGGGCCCGCCGTGCGTATCAGCCACGGTTTCCGTCCTGAGCCCAACCGACTGGCTTCAGCCCTGCTGCTCGGCGACTTCCGCGAGTTCCTTCTGTTCCTCGACGACCTGGCGCTGGATCCGCTCGCCGAGTGCGGCAGCGATCACGGCGGCCTGCTCGCGGGCGTGCACGCTGGCGTAGCCGGTCGCGGTGCTGGCGCTGCGGGCGCGGCTGGCGTGCCCGAGGGTCTGGCCGGGCGCGAGCACGCACTCCAGGTCCTCCCAGATCATCAGCCACGCGCCCTGGTTCTCGGGCTCTTCCTGCGCCCACACGACCTGCGCGCCGGGGTGCTTGGCCAGCTCGGCCGCGAGCGCCTCGGCCGGGAAGGGGTACAGCTGCTCCAGGCGGATCAGGGCGGTGCCGGCGTAGCCGTCGCGGTCGGCGTCGCGCGCCTCGCTGAGTTCCCAGTGCAGCTTGCCGCTGCTGATCACCACGCGCCGGGCGCCCACCACGTCCGGGTCACCGATCACCTCGCAGAACCGGCCGTCCGAGAGGTCCGACAGCGGGCTCATGGCGAGCTTGTTGCGCAGCAGGCTCTTGGGCGTCATCACGATCAGGGGCTTGCGGTACGGGCGCAGCATCTGGCGGCGCAGCAGGTGGAAGATCTGCGCGGCGCTCGACGGCACCACGACCTGCATATTCTTCTGCGCGCACAGCTGCAGGTAGCGTTCCAGGCGGGCGCTGGAGTGCTCGGGGCCGGCGCCCTCGTAGCCGTGCGGCAGCAGCATCACGAGGCCCGACAGGCGCTGCCACTTGCTCTCGCCGGCCGACAGGAACTGGTCGACCACGGCCTGCGCGCCGTTCGCGAAGTCCCCGAACTGCGCTTCCCACGCGACCAGGCTCTTGGGTTCGCTGGTCGAGTACCCGTACTCGAAGGCAAGCACCGCCTCCTCCGACAGGGTGGAGTCCACGACCTCCACGCGGCCCTGATCCGGCGACAGGTGCGCCAGGGCCATGTACTCCTCGTTCAGGGGATCGCTGGCGTTCTGGTCGTGCAGCACGGCGTGGCGGTGCACGAAGGTGCCGCGGCCGCTGTCCTGACCGACCAGGCGCACGCTGTAGCCCTCGTCGAGGAGGCTGGCGTACGCGAGCATCTCGCCCATGCCCCAGTCGAGCGGCTGCTCACCGCGCGCCATGGCCCGGCGCGGCGTGATCACGGTGCGCTCGATGGTGCGGTGCACCTTGAAGCCCTCCGGCACGGTGGCGAGCTTCTCGCCGAGTTCCGTCAGCTTGCCTCGCGGCACGGCGGTGGACACCTCGTCCGTCCACTGGGTGTGGGTGTAGCCGCTCCAGTCCACGGCCAGCTTGCTCTGCGCGAGGTTCTCCATCTCCTCGACGACCGACGCGCCGGCGTCGAGCTTGTCGCGGAACTTCCCGACCAGCGCGTCGCCCTCGCCGGCCGCCAGGATGCCCGACGCCTCGAGTTGCTGCGCGTACAGCGCGCGTGCGCCGGGGTGCTGGTCGATCTCGCGGTACATGATCGGCTGGGTCATGCGCGGCTCGTCGCCCTCGTTGTGCCCGTTGCGGCGGAAGCCGATCAGGTCGATGAACACGTCCTTGCCGAACTCCTGGCGGTACGCCACGGCGAGGTCGCCGCAGAACGCCACGGCTTCCGGATCGTCGCCGTTCACGTGCATCACGGGCGCGTTGGCGACCTTGGCGATGTCGGTGCAGTAGCGGCTGGAGCGGGTGTCGCGCGGATCGCTGATCGTGAAGCCGATCTGGTTGTTGATCACGATGCGGACCGCGCCGCCGGTGGCGAAGCCGCGCAGCCGCGACAGGTTCAGGGTCTCCATGACCACGCCCTGCCCGCTGACGGCCGCGTCGCCGTGCACCGTGATGGGCAGCACCGTGCGGCGCTCGGCGTCGCCGCGGCGGTCCTGGCGGGCGCGCACGCTGCCGTGGACCACCGGCGACACGATCTCCAGGTGGCTGGGGTTGAAGGCCATGGCGAGGTGCATCGGCCCGCCGGGGGTGCGCACGTCGCTGGAGAAGCCCATGTGGTACTTCACGTCGCCGGCCACGTCCGGGTCGTCGCTCAGACGCTTCTTGCCGTCGAACTCCGCGAACAGGTCGCTGGGCTGCTTGCCGAAGATGTTCACCAGGGTGTTCAGGCGCCCGCGGTGGGCCATGCCCAGCACGACTTCCTTCACGCCCACGCGCCCGGCCTGCTGGATGATGCGGTCGACCAGCGGAATAAAGCTCTCGCCACCCTCCAGCCCGAAGCGCTTGACGCCGGGGTACTTGTTGCGCAGGTACAGTTCGAGCCCTTCGGCGGCCGTGAGCTTGGCGATCAGGCGCCGGCGCTCCTCGACGCTCAGGTCGTGGCGGGCCTGACCACGGCCCGTCTCGATGCGCGACTGGAACCACTGGCGCTCGCGGGCCGGCAGCGAGTTGTACTCGAAGCCGATGGAGCCGCAGTACGTCTCCTGAAGCTGCGAGATCACGTCGCGCAGCGTGCCCTCGAAGGGACCGTCCTTGACGTGCTCATTCAGGTCCGCCTCGGTCAGGCCGTAGAACTCGGGCGTGAGTTCCGGCACGACCGGCAGGCCGCGCATGCGCAGCGGGTTGCTGCGCGCGCTGATGTGCCCGTACACGCGGTACGCGGTGATCAGCGCGCCCGCCGCCTGCTGTGCGCCGCTCGCGCTGACCGTGGGGGCGGGGGCCGCGCCGCCCCGGCGCGACTGCCCGAGGTCGTAGAAGGCCTGCTGCACCGGCGAGTGCGCGGTCTCGCGGGCGCCGCCGCGCACCTCGTCGAAGTAGGAGCGCCACTGCGCGTCCACGCTTCCGGGGTCGGCCAGGTAGGCCTCGTACAGCCCCTCGATGAAGGCCGCGTTCGCCCCCGACATGATCGTCTGAGATCCCGTCATAACGCCTCCCAGCATACCCCTGCGCCCCGGACGGAATGGCACGGGGCGCCGCTTTGCCCCCAGTGTTCCTGACGCCGTGACCGCCCCTGACCGGCGCGTCAGCCCCGCCTCCTTTAGACGGCCCCCACGTGCGCGGCGCGGCGGGCGCGCAGCATGGGCGCATGACCCTGCACGCGGCCCGGCCCGAGTTCCTCGACCTCTTCCCCGACGGCGCGCAGCCCGAACAGCTCGGCAGCGGCTATACCTGGACGGAAGGCCCGGCCTACGTGCCGTCGCGCGGCGTGGTGGTGTTCAGCGACGTGCGGCAGAACCGCACGTGGTCGTACTCGGACAGCGGGGAGTTGCGGGAGGAGATGAACCCCAGCCACCACCAGAACGGCCACTGCGTGGACGCGCAGGGCCGCCTGATCGCGTGCTCGCACGGGCAGCGGGCGCTGCTGCGCCAGGAGCAGGGCGGCTCGTGGACGGTGCTGGCCGACTCGTTCGAGGGCAAGAAGCTGAGTTCCCCGAACGACGTGGCGCTGCACCCCGACGGCAGCCTGTGGTTCACCGACCCTACCTACGGCATCGACAAGCCCGAGGAGGGGTACGGCGGCACGCGCGAGCAGGCCGGCAACTACGTGTACCGCCTCGCTCCGGACGGCACCCTGACGGCGCCCATCCGCGACCGGGACAAGCCGAACGGGCTGGTCTTCGCGTCGGCGGACACGCTGCTGCTGGCTGACACCGGCAAGGACGCCGCCACGTACCGCTACGCGGTGACCCCGGACGGGCAGGCCACGCTGGCCGGTGAACACTTCCGCGTGTCCCCCGGCAAGACCGACGGCCTGCGCGTGGACGAGGCCGGCCGCATCTGGAGCAGCGCCGGGGACGGCGTGCACGTCCTGACGCACGACGGTGAGGAACTCGGACGGATTCCGTTCCCGGAGACCGTGGCGAACGTGTGCTTCGGGGGCCCGGACGGCACCACCCTGTACGTGACGGCCACCACCGGCTTCTGGCGCATTCCCACCCGCACCCGCGCGCTGGCGTGGCGCTGAGGAGAGGTCAGGGTAAGATGCGCCCATGCGTATCCTGTCCCGGCTGCTGGTCCTGGTGGGCGTCATCGTGATCGTGGTGTCGGCCGTGCTGCTCGGCAAGGACGTGATCGACATCAACCAGCTGCACGCGGTCGCCAACGCCAACCGCAGCACGAACTTCCCCAGCCCGCTGAACAACGTGCTGATCACCTACGGGCTGTCGGTGGTGGGCGCGTTCCTGACCGGCCTGGGCGTCAGCATGCCCAAGGGCCGTACTCGGCCCTGAGCGCGGCCGTCAGCGCAGGGGCCGGCACCCGCTGAGCTGCACGCGGCCCGTCGCGTTGTCGCGCAGCGAGGACGTCCCGCCCTGCGTGGCCCACGTGACCCGGTCGTTGCGGAACGATCCGCCGGGCATCAGCGACAGGGTGGTCGTGCGGCCGGCAAAACTCACGATGGCGGTGTCACCCATCGGCGTGACCTGCACGCGCACGCCGCCCTGGCAGACGTAGGTGACCGGTCGGGGCCGGGGCAGGCCATCCGCCCCGGCGGACCCGGCCACGCCGAGCAGGGCCAACGTGCCGAGCAGCGCGGCAAGACTCCGGCGGGCGCCGGACCGTTCAGACATAGACATGCGGGGAGCATCCCACGCGCCCCGAAGGGCGGGGTGAGGGAACGCTGAACGGCCGGCCCTAGCGCAACAGGGCGTTCATGCGCGCCGGCAGCAGCGACGCGCCCACCACGCCGAAGTCCCGCACCTGCCCGCGGCCGTCCAGCCCGATGATCAGCGTCCAGCCGCCCTTCGGGCCGCGCTCGAAGGCGGCCGTGCGGGTGTAGTACGTGACGTCGCCGTGCGGCGTGAGTTCCTCGGCCAGCACGGCCGTCTCGGCGCCGTAGGCCCGGACGCCGCCAGCCCGGAAGGCCCGGAAGTCGCGTTCCGACTTCCACTGCGCCTTGACCGCCGGTGAGAACGACGCCCACACGGCGTCCAGCGAGCTGTCGTACCACTGCTGCGTGAGCCAGCGGGCCAGCCGCAGCGTGGCGTCCAGCGACGCCGATCCGGTTTCCGACGTGGTGGGCGCGGCGGGCGTGCGGGCGGCGCGGGCCGGCGCGGCCGTCCGGGCCGGGGCCGCCGTGACCTCGCCTGCGCCGGGAATGTCCGGCAGCGGGGCCGCCAGGGCGCTGTCCTCGCCCTGCGCCTGCGGGGCGCGCGTGGCCGGGGCGGGGGCGACGACCCGCGCGCCCGCGACTGCCGTGGCCGGCACCGCCGCGCCCAGGTCCGGCGTGTGGAAGACCGAGCGCAGCGCCTGGCTGAGGGTGCCGCCGCTGACCACCATCGCGCTGGCCAGGGCCACCAGACCGTACGCGGCGACCGAAGTGACGTGTTCCCGAACCCCCATGCAACTCCCCCTCACGGTCCGCCGGCGACGGCCGTTACCCACCCCCGCCGGGGGTATGCCCGCACAGCATACCGGCTTCGGGCGTCCAGGGCCGGGTCAGGGTGACAAGGGGAGCGGCCCCGCGCAGCGCGACCGGTGGACGTGCGCCGCGGAGCCGCGTTCAGGTGGGTTCAGCGGCCGAAGGCGCCGGCCGGGGTGGGCAGGGCGCCGGGAAGCGTCAGCCACGGCGCCGCGGTCTGGTTCTCCTGCGGTTCGTGCAGCGCCACCCACGCCGCCACCACACGCGGATCGAAGGCCTTGCCGGCTTCCTCGGCCAGGTAGGCGTTCGCGCGGCTGGGCGTCCATGGCTGACGGTAGGCGCGCTCGCTGGTCAGGGCGTCGTACACGTCCGCCACGGCCAGGATGCGGGCCAGCAGCGGAATCTGCTCGCCGGCCAGGCCGTCCGGGTACCCGGCGCCGTCCCAGCGCTCGTGGTGCCAGCGCACCACGCCCAGTTCCTCCGGGAGCAGGCCGAGGCGCTGGGCGCGCTCGTAGCCGGTGGATGGGTGCTGACGCACCAGCGTCCAGTCCGCGCCGGTCAGGCGGCCGGGATGGTTCAGGATGTCCACCGGCACGTCCAGCTTCCCGAGATCGTGCAGGATGCCGCCCTGCGTGACGACCCGCAGCGCCTCGGGCGCGCAGCCCAGCGCGCGGGCGAGTTCCAGGGCGTACAGCGTGACGCGGTGCGCGTGCCCGGCGGTGTACGGATCGTGCGCCTCGACCTCCGCGATCAGGGCGCGCACAGGGGCGCTGATCCCGGCGGCGAGCAGGGCGTCCGGGTCGTTGTTCCACAGGCCGCGCAGGGCGGTGCCCAGCGGCACGCTGCGGTCGCGGTACTGCGCGATCAGGCCGGTGAGCAGCGCGCCGCTCACGCCGACCAGCAGCACGTGATACACCCACCACGACAGCGTCCACGCCAGGTTCAGCACGATCACGACCTGCGCCAGCGCCAGCCACCCGCCCGCGTACACCACCGCAAGTTGCAGCGGGAAGCGCGCGTAGCGCCATGACGCCCAGTACCGCGCGGATGCCCACACGCTCAGGCCGACGGTGGCGGCCAGGATCACCACGCGGCCGGACCACGCGGTGGGGGCCAGCACCTCCGCGACTTCCGGGTTGAAGACCAGCGCGCCCAGGCCGAATAGCACCAGCAGCCACACGGCGGGCAGCCACCCGCGCAGGGCCAGCACGCCGCGCACCACAGTGTTCGTGGCCGGGAAGCTGGAGAGCAGCAGCCACGCGGCCGTGATCAGCGCGCCGAGCTGCGCCGCCGCAGGCAGCGCGATGAACCGATACGCCTCTTGCGTGGAGTCGCCCGCCGCCATGTCCGTCATCCCGGCCATGCCCGCGTGCCCGGCGTGACCCAACACGCCGACCTCCGGGGTGCCCAGGCCGTGCACGCCGTAGACCAGCCCCAGCGACCCGAAGGCCAGCGACAGCAGGATGACCTCGGCGTTGCGCTGGCGCAGGCCGACCAGGCCCATCCACACGGTCACGGCGGCGGTGAAGGCGGCGGCGGCGAGCACCAGCAGCATATGGAAGGTCAGGAGTTCCAGGCGGGCATTGAGCAGGGGCACCGACAGCAGCAGCGCCAGCAGCAGCGCGGGCACCCCGACCCCCGCCACCAGCGGACGCCGCGCCCGGCGCACCGCGGCGTCCCGCACGGGAGCCAATTCCAGGTCGTTGTGCACACTGGCGTGGGGTCTGGACGTCATGACGTCACGCTAGTGAGATCGATGTCACTCGCCTCTGACCGGCCGCCCGACTGGCAATCGTGAAAACGCAGACTCAGACAGCGTTCTCTGGGCATTCATTCACTGTTACCAGCCCATGCCCCCACTGGCCCCCCCGACAGGGGCATGCCGCGCGGGCCAGGACCGGCAGTCACGTCAGGGCAGGTTGTCGGCGAAGTCCGTCAGGTCGTCCAGGTACGCCTTGAGCCACGCGACCATGTTGGCGCGCGTGTAGCCCCCGGTCATCAGGTACGACGAATCCAGATACGCTACCTCTTCCTCTGTGTCCGAGTAGGCCTGCGTGTAGTGGCTGGCGTTCCAGCCGTTCACGTACTCGGTCACCTCGTCCGATGACGTGTCCGCGTCGTACCCGGTCGTCGCGTCCACGCGCTTACAGCCGTCGGCCTTGCATCCCTCAAGGTTCAGATACACCACGTCGCCGTCGATGGTGAGCGTGATGAACGGGCCATTCTTGCTGTCACCGGGGTTCAGCTTCGCGCTGTAGCCCGCCTGGGTCACGACCTGCAACACCGTCGCCGGCCGGCTGTCGAGCACCTCTCCCGTGGCGGCGCGGCCAGACGAGAACACGAGCAGGGCCAGCACCGGCACGCATGAGAGTTTCATGTCCGCAGCGTACGCCACCCGGGCGCACTGGGCGGCCCATCCTGGCCGGGCTACCCGCCCAGTGCGTCCACCAGCTGCGCCTTCGACATGGCGCTGCGGCCGCGCACATTCTGTTCCCGCGCGCGGTTGTACAGCTCGTCGCGCGACAGCTCGGTCAGGGCGCGGTTGGGGTTGCCGGTGCCCTGCGTGCGGCGGTTGGGCGTGCGGCCCTCCTCGCGCCGCTGTTTGTTCACGGTGCGGGCCGCGATCTCCTCGGCGCGTTCCTCGGACTCGCCGCGCTGGCGTTCCGAGTCCTTGACGTGCTCGTACTGCCGTTCGTCCTTGTCGCTCCACGCTCTGGGCATACGCAGACCTCCTGACGCCCACCGTAGCCACGCCCGCCTAAACGTCGGTGAGGCCGGACTTCACGCGCCGTCATGAGGAGAAGCAAAACGAACACCGATGTGCTACTCCACCACCGCCTGCACCCGTCCCACTTCCCCAGAGGTGAGCCGCACCTTGATGCCATGCGGATGCGACGGCGACCGTGTGAGCAGCGCCGCCACCACGCCGCGCGTGAGCTTCCCGGTCGGCTGATCGTGCTTCTGCACGATGTCCACGGTCAGACCGGGCTGAATCTGGGAGCGAGTTGGGGGCATGGAAGGAGGGTAATGCTGCCAGCACTGCCATAAGCCATTCCCCACATGCCGCACCGCCTCCCAGCCCGTTACCGTACCCTTGTCATGGGAGTGGTCTCAATAGGCAGAGCACCGGTAAAAACATTATGAACCGGAAAGGCGGAAGCCTTGGGCGCAGGCAACAACGCCGGAGCAGGTTGCAGATACACCTATAGCTGGCCCGAATGGGACAAAGCAGCACAGGAAACGTGTTCTTAAAAGCTCCAGCGCCACCCATGCGGTTCCAAGTTCCATTTCCTTTATCAAACATGATACTGTTGATGTTAATTGGAGATTTATCTAGTCACTTACTGGAAACCATGCACGAATTATCTTTAAAAACTTGTTGAACTCGGCGTCTTGACAATTTTTTAGCGAGACAATGTTTGCCAATTCATAAAATATAGATGAGGATCGCGGGATAGACCTAGCAGCATCAAATGCCTCTTTGGGCCGAAGTGGCTTTGAAGACCCATCGGGCCAAAATTGCTTAAGTTCTGATCTAATTTCCTCATATGATTCCTCTCTGCCAATGGCATTCAAAACGTGCAGAGAAGGCTGCCAGACCCACTGTTCTATTTCTGGGCTTATTACTAACACTTCTACTTGAGCAGCAATCCCGATACGTCTACAATCTTCAACAATCTTTTCTTTGATAGCATCAATACCTGGACTGCCTTCCCATTCCTCGTCCAAAACAATTAGACACTTACTGAATCTATAGTTCGCCTCAAGTTCTCTACAAAAAGCTGCACCAGTGGCATATACCCCAGGATCTCTGTTCGGGTGCTTATCGACACGGAAATTTATTAACCTGATGCCAATCGACTTCGTTCTATTTTCTAATAAACCGTCAAATACCGCTTTTTGATCTCCATCGGCAACAAGAACCAACAGATCCATTATCCCAAAACTCCACTGGCAAAAAGAACATCGAGTGATACTCTTCCCTTCCAGTCACGCAGTTGAGGATGATCGGAACCACTAATCACGTCGGTGTATCCGGAAATCGTTTTTGCAAAACACAGTAGATCCACAGGTTCGGCCATGCTAAGAATCACCGGAGAGTGGCTTGCAATAAATACTTGAGATGACTTCGACGACGATAGGGATTGGAAGACAGCCTCCATTGCCTTTGGATGTATGCCGTTTTCTGGCTCTTCAATAAGGTATGTTCTATTTTGATTATCCAGGTAAGGGAGCATTGTTAGAGCGATGAGCCTCAAAGTCCCGTCAGAGACGAGCCATGCTGGCACCTCTCCAGTGCTATAAATTACGCTCAAGTACTGGCTATTATCTTCAGGTCTGCTGACGACGTCAATGTCAACTATATCTCCAAGAAAAGATCGAATATGCTTCAGCCACCGAGAATATAATTTGTTTTTCTTGAAATCGCTAAGTACTCTAGGAAGATTACTGCCGTCAGGTAAAAACTCCCTCGCCCCTATTCGAGGGGATGACTTTCTCATCGCCTTGCTATCCAGCATTATAGTTTGAATACCTAGAGTAAAATAGTTTCTTACCCAAATGGCAATCGGGAATTTTTCATAATCTTCAGGAACATTAGAGATGGCAGACTTTTTATTGCCGAAACGAAACTGGCTATTCCAACCGGTTCTTTCAGATTTGAAATAATCATTGCCCGATTCTGTTTTGCCTATAATCTTTACCCACCCCTTTGGCGCCCTTCCTTTCTGGCTCCTGGGATGGATAACGTCGTTGTTTTCGCTCATCTCTATAGGAAATAGGCCATATCTCTTCATCTTGACGGATTGTGGCTTTATCCAGAGGTTTTCATTGATAATGATTTGATCTTCGCCTCTAATTCCAATCTTTATCTCGTACCTGGCCGTATCTAGCCTTGCACCACCCGATTGTATAATAAGTTCGTCTGGAAGTCTCAGCTCGATCCCTATTTCGATATCATTCGCGTTCTCATAATGTGTTAGATCAACTAAACTACCCCCTCTCTTTGTAACGGCAGCATCGATTCCATCAGATACAATATCCTTTACAAGCTCAGGTACATCAAGGAAAGTTGTTTTGCCTGAGGCGTTCGGCCCAATCAGCACCTGCATCATCTTCAGATCCTGCCTGACGTACTTTATCGATTTATAATTTTTAGCTTCAATTAAGGAAATGATGGTCTTTTCTCCTTTGGCCGAGCCCTGTCTATACTTCCAACGCCAGCTTATCCACGTCATTCAACAGCGGTGTACCAGCCGGATATTCCCCATTGAAGCATGCCAGGCACAGGCCGGGGCCGCTGACGGCTTCGCGGATGCCCTGCTCGCTGATGAAACTCAGCGTATCCGCCCCGATCAGCGCCCGGATCTCCTCGATGGAGTGCGTGCTGGCGACCAGTTCCTTGCGCGCGGCCGTGTCGATGCCGTAGAAGCACGGGTGCTTGATGGGCGGACTGCTCACGCGGAAGTGCACCTCGGTCGCGCCCGCCTCGCGCAGCAGGTTCACGATCTGCCGGCTGGTGGTGCCCCGCACGATGCTGTCGTCCACCAGCACGACGCGTTTGCCGCGCACGGCGCTGGTGGGCGAGAGCTTCATCTTGACCTTCAGTTCCCGCGCTTCCTGCGTGGGCGCAATAAAGGTGCGGCCCGCGTAGGGGTTCTTGTACAGGCCGTAGTCGAAGGGAATGCCGCTCTCTCGGGCGTAGCCGATGGCCGCGCCGATCCCGCTGTCCGGCACCGGGACGACGATATCGGCCTCGACCGGATGTTCGCGCGCGAGCTGGTGGCCCATGCGGATGCGGCTCTCGTGGGCGTCCACGCCGTCGAGCTGGCTGTCGCTGCGGGCGAAGTAGATCCACTCGAAGGCGCAGGGGGTGGGCTTGCGCGGGGCGACCATACGCGAGTGCAGGCCGTCGCGGTCTATCCACACGAGTTCGCCGGGCTGCACGTCGCGCAGCAGCTTGGCGCCCACGGCGTACAGGGCACAGGGTTCGGAGGCGATCACGTACGCGCCGTCCTCGCGCTCCCCGATCACCAGGGGCCGCACGCCGTTCGGATCGCGGAAGCCCAGGAGCTGCGTGCGGCTCATCAGCACGCACGCGTACCCGCCCTTGAGCTTCTTCATGGCGACGGCCGTCGCCTCGATCAGGTCAAGGTCGGCCTCGCGGGCGATCAGGTTGAGCATCACCTCGGAGTCGTTGGTGGTCTGGAACAGCCCGCCTTCCATCAGCATGCCGTTGCGGACTTCGCGGGCGTTCACGAAGTTCCCGTTGTGCGCCAGCCCCAGGATGCCCTTGTTCGTGCGGGTGGTCAGGGGCTGGGCATTGAAGCGCAGGTTGCTGCCGGTGGTGGAGTACCGCACGTGCCCGATGCTGACGCGGGCGTTCGCCAGCCGTACCGAGTCCAGCCGCCGCTCGTCGAACACCTGCGTGACCAGCCCGAGGTCCTTCTCCACGTGGAACTTCTCGCCGTCGGACACGCACATGCCCGCCGCTTCCTGGCCGCGGTGCTGCAACGCGAACAGGCCCAGGTAGGTCATCCACGCCAGGTCGTTCGGTTCCGGCGAGTACAGGCCGAACACGCCGCACTCGTCCTGCGGCTTGTCGGTGGTCGCGTCGAAGATCATCGGCGGCTCCAGGGCCGGGGCAGCGCCCCGCTCATCCCAGGATCTCCGCGAGGGGCGTGGTGAAGGCGTCGGTCAGGGCGGGGAGGGTCACGCTCAAGTGTACGTGCTGACCCGGCAGGGCGATGGTGACGCCGGTTCCCCCGGTGGTGCCCAGACGCGCGTGGGGCACGCCGCGTGCCGCGAGAGCCGCCTCGGTGCCCGCCGCGTCACGGGTGGCGATCAGAATTCGGCCGTGCGCCTCGCCGTACAGCAGGGCGTCGGCGCGCACGCTCTCGGGGGCGTCGATGCTGACATTCACGCCGACGTTCCCGGCAATCGCCATCTCCGCCAGCGCCACGGCGAGGCCGCCCTCGGCGCAGTCGTGCGCGGTGTCGGTCAGGCCGGACCGGATCAGGTGCAGGGTGGCGTCGATGACCGCCTGCTCGCGGCCCAGGTCCAGGGGCGGCACCCGCCCGGCCTCCAGGCCGTGCACCGTTTCGAGGTACTGGCTCGCCCCGATGGTGTCGGCGTGCTCCCCGATCAGGTACACGGTCTGACCCTCGCCCTTGAGGTTCAGGGTCGCGCGCTGCGTCACGTCCGGCAGCACGCCGACCATGCCGATGGTGGGCGTGGGGTGGATGGCGACGCGCTCGTCGCCCTCGATGTACTGGTTGTACAGGCTGACATTGCCGCCGGTGACCGGCGTGTTCAGCGCGCGGCACGCGTCCGCGATGCCGTGCACGGCCTGCTGGAGCTGGTAGTACACCTCGGGCCGGTGCGGGTTGCCGAAGTTCAGGTTGTCGGTGATCGCCAGTGGGGTCGCGCCCACACACGCGAGGTTGCGGGCAGCCTCGGCCACGGCGGCGGCGGCCCCGGTGTACGGGTCGAGGTACACGAAGCGCGGGTTGCAGTCGCTGGTGGCAGCCACGCCCATGCCCGAGCCCTTCACACGCATCACGGCGGCGTCGGCCGCGCCCGGCACGACCACCGTGTTGGTCATGACCTGATGGTCGAAACGCTCGAAGATGGGCCGCTTGCTGGCAATCGTGGGGTGAGACAGCAGGTCGGTCAGCACCGCCCCCAGGTCGCCGGGCACGGGCACGCCGCTCAGGTCGGTGTCGCGCTTGGCGCGGATCTCGTCGGACTCGACGCCCTCGCGGGTGTACTTGGGCGCCTCGTTCAGCAGGGCCACCGGCAGGTCGCAGACCACCTCGCCGCGCCACGTCAGGCGGTAGTTGTGGTGCTCCTCGACCTGCCCGATGGTCACCACGTCCAGTTCCCACTTGGCGAGCAGGTCGAGCAGGGCCTGCTCCTTGCCGGGCACCGGCACCAGGATCATGCGCTCCTGAGACTCGCTCAGGCACAGTTCCATGGGCACCATGCCGTCCTCGCGGGTCGGCACCAGATCGAGATTCATGGTGATGCCGAGTTCGGCGCGGTACGCCATCTCGCACGTGCTGGACACCAGCCCGGCCGCGCCCATGTCCTGCACGCCCGCGACCACACCCGCCTGGATGGCTTCCAGCGTGGCCTCCAGCAGCAGTTTCTCCATGAAGGGGTCGCCCACCTGCACGGCCGGGCGGTCCGCCTGGCTCGCGTTGCTCAGGTCGGCAGAGGCGAACACGGCGCCGCCCAGGCCGTCGCGCCCGGTCTTGGAGCCCACGTACACGATGGTGTTGCCGACCTCGCCCATCGTCCCTTTTGCCAGATCCTCGTGGCGCAGCAGACCCAGGGCCATCACGTTCACCAGGGGGTTTTCCTGGTAGCTGGGGTGGAAGGTCACCTCGCCGCCCACGGTGGGCACGCCGATGGCGTTGCCATAGTGCGCGATGCCTTCCACCACGCCGTTCAGCAGGAAGCGGGTGCGGGGGCTGTCGGGGTTGCCGAAGCGCAGGGAGTCCAGCACCGCGAAGGGCCGCGCGCCCATGGCGAAGATGTCGCGCAGGATGCCGCCCACGCCGGTCGCGGCGCCCTGCACCGGCTCGACCGCCGACGGGTGGTTGTGCGACTCCATCTTGAAGGCCACGCCCCAGCCGTCCCCGATGTCCACCACGCCGGCGTTCTCGCCCGGCCCCTGCAGGACCTGCGGGCCGGTGGTGGGAAAGAAGCGGAACAGCGGGCGGGAGTTCTTGTAGCCGCAGTGCTCGCTCCACATCGCGCCCACGATGGCAGCCTCCAGGGCGTTCGGCTCGCGGCCGATGCCCTCCACGAGGAGGTCGTACTCCTCGGTGGACAGGCCGAAGGTGGCGGCGCGGTCGCGCAGGGACGGAGCGGGCGTGGCGGGAATCTGGGTCATGGAGGTGCCTCTGGAGAAATCAGGAAACGGGGAGCGCGGCGGGGCAGTGGCCCTCAGCCGTGCTTCTTGGCCATCTGGAGCTGGCCGCGGTGGTACGCGACGTGCCGCAGCTGCATGCCCAGGCCGGTCAGGCGTTCGCGCACGCCGGTGGGCGCGGCGGGGGCGCGCAGCATGTCGCCCAGCTGCTCGTCGGTCAGCGCGCGGATGTGGGCCACGACCTTGGCCCCCACCCGGTCGAGTTCGCCCAGCACGATGGCCTTGCCGTTGGTCTCGTTGGCATTCGGCGTGCCGCGCAGCTCCTCCATCCACGGCGCCGACTCCCAGCCCAGGTGGGCGTAGGTGGCGCTGAAGTCCTGGAACGCGAAGAAGCGCAGCCACTCGGAGATATGCAGCGCGTGCCATGCGGCACTGTGGCCCAGCCGGGGCGTCTGGAACTCGGCGTCGGGCACGGCGTCCAGCCCGGCGCGGAACATGGTCAGCTCCTGCTCGTAGGCGGCGGCCAGGAAGTCCTGGACACGGACCGGGCTCACGCGCCCACCGCCACGCCGCTGCGGCTCAGGCTGCGGAACACGCCCTGGCCGTCCTCGCTGCCCAGCAGCGCCTCCACCGCGCGCTCCGGGTGGGGCATCATGCCCAGCACGTTCCCGCGCGCGTTCACAATGCCGGCGATGTCGTTCAGCGAGCCGTTGGGGTTGTCCACGTAGCGGAACACGACCTGCCCCTCGCCCTCAAGGCGGGCGATGGTCTCGGGATCGGCGTAGTAGTTGCCCTCGCCGTGCGCGATGGGCACCTCGATCACCTGCCCCGCCGTGTACGCGCCGGTGAAGGCGGTGGCGGCGTTCTCCACGCGCAGGTGCACCGGCCGGCACATGAAGTGCAGGTCGCGGTTGCGGCTCAGCGCGCCGGGCAGCAGCCCCGACTCGGTGAGCACCTGGAAGCCGTTGCACACGCCCAGGACATATCCGCCCCGCTCGGCGTGCGCCTTGACGGCCTGCATGATCGGGCTGCGCGCCGCGACCGCGCCGGAGCGCAGGTGGTCGCCGTAGCTGAAGCCGCCGGGCAGGAACACCAGATCGGTGCCGGCCGGCAGGCCGGGTTCGGTGTGCCACACGAACTGCGCGCTGTCGTCCAGCAGCAGGCGGGCGGCGTGCAGGGCGTCGGCGTCGCAGTTGGAGCCGGGAAACTGGATGACGGCGACGTTCATAAACCTCCGATTGAAGCCGCGCGAGCGGCGAAATCCGAGCGGAGCGAGTAGAAGAAAGCGCGCGTGACCGGAGCTGGAGCAGCCTGCGGCGCGTTCCCGCAGGTTGCGGAAGTGGAGGTCATGGGCGTCATAGGTGCTCCGGCTGCGCCACGGTGCGCTCGTTCACGACGTTGCCGGTGTTCAGGGTGCCAGCAGGCTCAAACATCACGATCCAGACCTCGTCCTCGGCCACGGGCAGGTGCTCCACGCCGCGCGGCACGATGATCATCTCCCCCACCCCGATGCGCCGCTCGCCGTCGCGGAAGCGCATGAGCAGCGTGCCCCTGGTCACCAGAAACAGCTCGTCCTCGTGCTCGTGGGCGTGCCACACGAACTCGCCGCTGATCTTTGCGATCTTGACGTGCTGGCCGTTGAGTTCCCCGATCACCTTCGGCTGCCAGTAGCCCTCGAAGGCACCAAACTTCTCCTGCAACTTCAGGACGTCGGGCACACTCACGCTTCGGCCAGCTCCCAGCGCGCATCCTCCATCACGGGGTTGCTCAGGACATTCTCGGTGATGTCGCGCAGCTGCGCTTCGACGTCGTCCCGGCTGCCGTTCAGGGTCAGTTCGATGTACTTGCCGACCCGCACGCCGTTCACGTTGCCGTGGTCGAGGTGAGACAGGGCGCGCTCGACGGTGCGTCCCTGCGGATCGAGGATGCTGGGCTTGAGGGTCACGAACACTTTGGCTTTGAAGGTGGACATGGGGCTCCTTCGGAGGTCTACAGGTTGAGCGGCTGAACGTCGGGAAAGGAACGGCCGGAGGCACCGATCACGGGTCGTCAGACCTCGGTCGTCACGCGCCGCAGCATCTCCGCGTAGGCGTCCTCGATGCCGCCGAGGTCGCGGCGGAAGCGGTCCTTGTCCATCTTCTCGTTCGTCTGCGCGTCCCAGAAGCGGCAGGTGTCGGGGCTGATCTCGTCGGCCAGCACGACCGTGCCGTCGGGGAGGGTGCCGAATTCCAGCTTGAAGTCGATGAGCCGCACGCCGCGCTGCTCGAAGTACGGCGTGAGAAAGCCCCGGATCTTCAGGGCAAGTTCACGGATGCGCAGCAGTTGCGGCTCGGTGGCCCACCCGAGGCTCAGAGCGGTGTCGGTGTTGATCAGGGGATCGCCCAGCGCGTCGGACTTGTAGCAGTACTCGACGACCGGATGCGTGAGCGGCGTGCCTTCCTCGATGCCCAGGCGCTTGCTGAAGCTGCCGGCCGCCACGTTGCGGACGATCACCTCGACGGGCACGATCGTCACGGCCTTCACGAGTTGCTCGGTGTCCGAGAGTCTGCGGACGAAGTGCGTGGGAACGCCGGCGGCCTCCAGCTGCGGGTACAGGTGCGCGGTGATGGCGTTGTTCGTGGCGCCCTTGCCCACCCACGAGCCGCGCTTCTGGGCGTTGAAGGCCGTGGCGTCGTCCTTGTATTCCACGATGTACTCGCCGGGCTCGGCCGTGGCGTACACCCGTTTGGCCTTGCCCTCGTACTTCATCTCGTGCCTGCTCGGTGCCGTCATACGCCCTCCGCCCGGCGCGGCGCGTGGCCGTCCAGGGAATGTAGGAACCGCGTCCCCCGGCTGGGTGCGGGGCAACGCTGAAATGGGGTGGGCCTGGTCATGCGGGGCCTCCATCGCCGCCTCTCGGGCGGACTTACCGCCGTGTGCATGGCCGGTGGCCGGGCGGGGCGTCTCACGGGACGCGGGTGGAAGAAATGGGAGTGCAGCCCGCACGTGGGCTGCCTTACCCCAGGGTAACACCCGGCCGCGCGAACTCGGCCGGGGTGTTCAGGTGACTCGGACGTGCGGGGAGCGTGGCGCCCCTGCGGGCCGGTTCAGTGGGCGTGCCCGGCCTTCTCGCCGCGTTTGCCACTGACTTCCTCGCGCACCTCCGCGACCAGCACGGTGCAGGCCTCGGCGCAGGGAATGCCGCCGGGCACGCCGTCGAGGAAGGTGTGCGTGAGTTTCTCGCCGGCCCACAGGCGGGTGCGCAGGCACGACGTGCAGACATCGTGCGCGACGTGCTCGACTTGTTCCGGGGTGGCCTTCTGCACCTTGGCGTAGATGCCGGTCTGGCGGCGGGCGGTGGTGGGCCACGGCGTGGCGCGCAGGGCGTGGCAGGTGTGCGCGTAAGTCTCCTCGACCACCGCCGGGTACGCGTAGTGCACGGCGCGGCGCAGGTCCTCCTCGCTCAGCACTGCCCGCCACCCGCGCGGGGCGTTGCGCAGGGTGTGCACGGGCCGGTGTTCGCCGCCGTCGTCCTTGCGGATGGTGTCGCGCACGCCCTCCGGGGTGACCAGGGTGCGCAGTTCCGCGCCGGGACGGCCCTCGTCGAGCGCGTGACGCAGTTCGTACACGCCGCTGTCCGGGGTGATCATGACCTCGCCGATCCGCAGGCCCCGGCGGGCGCGGCTCAGTACGGTCTGCCACGCCTGCTCGTGCCCGCGCTCCACGTCGCCGTCCTGCGCCAGGGCGCCGCTGGCCTCCTGCGCGAGGTGCAGGATCACGTCCGCCACGGCCGGGTGCGTGCCGACCGGCTTGGCGTAGTACACCGTCTGCGCGCCGTGCGGGTTTTCGGGGAAGGCCGTGACCTCACCGGTCAGGCCCATGTCCTCGGGAATGGTCTCCAGGGTGTGCCAGCCCTCCGAGGCGAAGAACGGCACGACCACCACGCGCGGCGCGCTGATCACCTCGGGCCACGTGCCCACCTTCGGCTCCTCGTCGAGGAACAGCGCCTGCACCTGCGCGAACTGCCCGGACTCGCGGATCAAGTCGGCGGCGCGGTAGATCACCTTGTTGCTGTTCTCGTTGCGGGTGGTGCCGTGGCCCAGCACGATCAGGGCGGTGTCCTGCGCGCTGAAGTCCGGCAGCGCCTCGCGAGCGCGGGCCAGGATCACGTCGGTCATGCTGGGGTGCACGCCGTACGGCAGGGTGTAGCGCACGGTGCGCCCACCGATCACGCGGGCCACGCCGCCCGGCGGCACCGGACCCTGGTGTCCCAGGCCGAGTTCGCGCGGAATCACCACCTCGGTGAAGTACCCCTCGCTGATGAACATGGGAATGACGGTCACGTCGGTGCTGGAGGTCGTCCGGAGCACCTGGCGCAGCGAGGGCTCCTCCTTCCAGTAGCCCTCCACGACCTCGTCGTACAGGCCACGCTCGCGGATCAGGTCGGCGTAGCGGTACACGGCGGTGGCCGATTCGCCGTTCAGGTGAGACCCGTGCCCGATGAGGATCAGCGAACGCATATGCCTGGCACTGTACCGCCCCACCCCTGGGAGGGATTGTCCCGACGCATGCAGGATGACCGGCCGCAACCGGCATAAACAGGTCTGAACGGTGCTTTCACGTTCCCTGCAGCGGGCGTCCGTACGGTGGACGGTGCCTGCCCAGTCGCCGGGGATCCGCCCCGCGCTGGCGCCTGCCCCGTTCAGGAGTCCCCCTCCAGGAGGTTCCAGATGTTCTTCCAGCAGAACGACCGGCACGAGAAGATGGCGGCCCTCGACCCGCGCGACACCAACCAGGACGGCGTGGTCAGCCCCGAGGAGGCCGCCGCCTACGTCCAGGACTACATGAGGAGCGCCTCGCCCGAGGAGCGCCAGCAGATCCTGCGCGACTACATGGGCGGCCTCAGCCCGGACCAGCGCCAGCAGATGGGCGACGCGATCGTGCAGAGCCCCGCCAACCCCGTGCAGCGGGTCAATCCGCAGGATCCGGACGATCTGGCCGACGCCTACGCCAAGACCGCGCAGGCCCCGGTGCAGGACGGCCGCAGCCCGCTGGAGGCCGCCTTCGCGCCCGGCGGCGCGCTGGGCAACCCCATGGTGAAGGCCGGTCTGGTCGGACTGGCCGCCATGATCGGCAGCAGCATCCTGAAACGCGGGCGCTGACGCTCCGCTGGGCCGGGCCACTCCGCACGCCGGGGTGGCCTGCCCCCGTGTCCCGCTCCTGCGGGGCGTCCGGCGGTGCTTGCGCCCGGAGCCGCTAGAATTGCGCCCAATGCCCCTGTCCTACCTGACGCGGATCGCGCAGACGCCGGCTCCGACCTTCCACGAGGGACGCCGCGCCGACCTGCTCGCCTCGCTGTGGCAGGAGCTGGGCTACACCACCGAACGCGACGCTGTGGGCAACGTCCTGACCCGCGTCACACCGCCCGGCACCGAGGGCAAGCCCGCGCTCCTGCTCGCCGCGCACCTGGACACGGTGTTCGAGCCCGGCACCGACGTGACGGTGCGCGAGGAGGCCGGGCGCCTGATCGGGCCGGGCGTGGGCGACAACAGCGCCAGCCTGGCGGTCGTGACGGCCCTGCTACGTGACCTGCGCGCCGCGCCCGGCACGCTGACCCGGCCGCTGTGGGTGGCCGCGAATGTCGGCGAGGAGGGTCTGGGCGACCTGCGCGGCAGCAAGGCGCTGATCGAGCAGCACCGCCCGCAGCTCGGCGCGTTCATCGCCGTGGACGGCTACCTGGGGGTGGCGGTCACGCGCGGGGTGGGCGTGCGCCGCTACCGGGCGACCTTCGTGGGACCGGGCGGGCACTCGTGGGGTGACCAGGGTCCCAGCACGCTGCACGCGATGGGCCGCGCGATCAGCGCCCTGTACGCCCTGCACCTGCCCATGACGCCGCGCACCACCCTGAACGTGGGCGTGGCGGGCGGCGGCACCAGCGTCAACTCCATCGCGGGCAGCGCGGAACTGCTGCTCGACCTGCGCTCGCTGGACGCCGGCGTCCTGGCGGATCTGGACAGCCGGGCGGTGGCGTCGCTGCACGCGGCGGCGCGCGAGGTGGGCGTGACCGTGCGCGTCGAGCGCGTCGGGGACCGGCCGGGCGGGCACCTGAACAGCGAGCCGCTGCTGCCGCTGATCCGCGAGGCAGCCCGCGAACTGCGCATCGAGGTGCGCACCGCGTCGAGTTCCACCGACGCGAACGCCGCCGCGCCCCACGGCCTGAGCGCCGTGGCGGTCGGCGTGTACCGCGGCGGCAACGCGCACCGCGCCGACGAGTGGGTGCAGGCGGCCAGCCTGGGGTCCGGCCTGAAGTTCCTGGGCCGCATGGTCGACCTGTACCAGAGACGGCCCGTGCGCTGACCCCCCCCGGCCGCCGCCCCCCCGCCGGGGGCAGGTTTTTCGTGACCTGCATGGCAATTCCGGCCCACCAATTTCCCATCCGGCCAGGGCAGAATGCGGGGACCATGACTTCCTCGCCGCTGCCTGTGGCCCCCCTGTCCGCCCCCCTGCACGCCCGGCCCCGGGTGCCGTGGCGTGGGGCACGGAGGCTGCTGCTCGGCGCGGCGCTGCTGAGCGGCGCGGGCGCCCACGCCGCCACCGTGTCCTCGCCCGCACAGGAGCTGTTCATGCGGGTAAACATCCTGATCCAGCAGCAGTACGGCGGACTGTCCACCGTGGACCGCGCCGCGCTGACCCGCGAGTACCAGGAGCGGCTGGACGCTGTGTGCGCCGCCGACGGCCCCGACTGTCCCGAGAGCCGCGCGTACCCGGTCGTGACGGCGGAACTGACCGCGCTGGGCGACGACCACAGCTACTTCATGACGCCGGACGACCTCAAGGACTTCATCTCGCGCGCCACGGGCGGCACCCGCCGGCAGTTCGGTGTGAAGCTCGCCAGCCTGGACGGCGAGAACCGCGTGGTGACCGAGGTGGTGCCCGGCAGCGCCGCGGACGCCGCGGGTCTGAAGCGCGGTGACCTGCTGCTGACGCTGAACGGCAAGCCCTACACCTACGCTGGCCTGCGCTCCGCCCGCGATTCCGGCACGCCGATCACCCTGGGCCTGACGCGCGTGGGCCAGCCGCTCACCCTGACCCTGACCTCCAGCGAGAGCAGCACCGAGGAACTGCCGCTGGTGCAGTACGTGCCCGCGCCCACCGCCACGAACCCGCAGGCGGAAGTCGCCGTGCTGCGTATCCCGACCTTCCTGTCGGGCGGCGGCGTGGCGCAGCGCGTGCACGACCTGGTGGGCGAGGCGCAGACGCGCGGCGCGGCCGGCATGATCGTGGACCTGCGCGGCGATCCGGGCGGTAGCCTCAGCGAGTGCGACAGCGCCGTGAGCGCCTTCGTGCCCACCGTGACCCGCCTGGCCCGCTCCGCCGGCGGCAACAGCCGCACGGTGGTGAGCCGCGGCACCCGCCTGGAGGACGGCATGCCCAGCGGCGGCGTGCGCCGCCCGCACCTGTGGACCGGCCCGCTGGCCGTGCTGGTCGACCAGGGCAGCGCGTCGTGCAGCGAGTTCTTCGCGTACGAGGTGCAGTACGCCGGGCGCGGCCCGATCATCGGGGAGGCCACCGCCGGCGTGGGCAACACCGCCACGCGCGTGTTCGACGCGGGCAAGGGCGGCCTGCAACTCACCATCCTGAACTACGCCAAGCCCGACGGCACCCCGTACCCCATCCACGTCACGCCGGACAAGACCTTCGCGCAGGGCGAGGCGCAGCTGCGCGACCTCACGCAGGGCAAGGACGACCTGCTGCAGGAGGGCCTCAAGGCCCTGAACAGCGCGCCCGTACTCGGCAGCGACCCGTACCGCCAGGAGCCCTGAGCCGGGCGGGCGCGTCAGCCCGCCCGCACCGGGAACCCGAAGCGCTCCAGCACCTCGCCGGGCGTGCGCTTGGGCCGGCCCGACAGCGGATCGACCCACACCCAGTCGGTGCGGCACTCGGCCAGCCGCACGCCCTGGGGTGGGTCGCCGTCGTTCACACGGTCGACGGTGTACAGGCGCACCGAGCGCAGGCCCGCACTCTCGGTCAGGTAGGTGCGGACGCGGGCGCGGTCGCCCAGCACCGCCGGCACGTGGTACGTGATGCGGTGCTGCCGCGCGACCGGCACCGCCCCCAGCGCGGCCAGCGCGGGCGTGTCCAGATCCAGCCGCGCGGCGTGCGCGCGGGCCACCCGTTCGCACCAGCCCAGGTACACGACGTTGTTCACGTGCTCCAGTTCGTCGAGGTCATCCGGACCGACCGTCAGCACGAGTTCGTGCCGGCGCTGCGGGATCAGCGCGTCCCAGTCCGGGTGCGCCTCGGGCAGATCAGCGCTCACAGGGTTGGGCTCATGCGCCGTACAGGTCGTTCACGGCCCGCGATCCCGCGAGGTCCAGCGCCGTGATGCCGCCCGCATCGTGCGTGAAGTACGTGACCTTCACCTTGCGGTATCCGATCAGGAGGTCCGGGTGGTGGTTTTCCGCCTCGGCGTGCGCCGCGACCCGCACTGCGAAGTCCACACCGGCCTGATACGTGTCGAAGGTGAATTCACGCCACAGCCGGCCGTCGTCGCCCCACCAGCCCGGCGCCTTGCCGGCCTGCACGTCGCCGTCGGAGAGGAGCCGGTTCGGGTCGTACGCCATGCGGGGATCGTATGCCATGCCCGGATGGTAGGAGATGGCCGGGGCAGCGTCTGGAAACTGGGACGCGATCCGGGGGGCCAGGGAGCGCCGATGCGGGCACGCCCGCGGGCTGGAGCCCGTAACCGCCGAATCGTTCCTCCGTCCCCGCGCCCATTTCCGGCTCCGCGCTATGCTTTTTCCCTATGCGGCCCCAGCGAGCGCAGAGCGTCCTGAAAGGCACCGGTCACGGCGCCCTGCCGCCCATGCTGGAGCAGTACGTGAAGATGCGGGACGAGGTCGCGGCGCAGCTCCCACACGCGCTGCTGCTGTTCCAGGTGGGCGACTTCTACGAGACCTTCGGGGAGGACGCCGAGCGGGCCGCGCGGCTGCTGGGCCTGGCGCTGACGCACAAGAGCAGCAAGGACTTCAGCACGCCCATGGCCGGCATTCCGCTGCGGGCGCTCGACGGAAACGTCGAGAAGCTGCTTGCGGCGGGCGTGTGCGTGGCGGTGGCGGATCAGGTGGAGGAACCGGGCACGGGGCTGGTCGACCGCAAGGTCACGCAGCTCCTGACGCCGGGCACCGTGACCGAGGAGCGGCACCTGGGCGTGGACGAGAACTACCTGGCAGCCGTGGCGACCGGCGACGGCTACGCGCTGGCGCTGCTGGATGTCAGCACCGGCGAGTTCCGCTGCGCGGCGTTCCACACGCGGCTGGCGCTGTACGACGAGCTGTCGCGCTGGCGGGCGCGCGAGGTGCTGCTGGCGCCGGAACTCGCGGGCAACGGCGCGCTGCTGGCAGACTTCCAGGCGCGCTTCCCGGTGATGCTGTCGCCGGCGACCTTCGCGGAGGAGCAGGGGCGGGCAGAGGTGCAGGCCGCGCTGGGCGAGGTGCCCGGTACCCTGGACACGCCGGCGCTGGTGCGGGCCTGCGGCGCGGTGCTGGGATACGCGCGCGTGGCGCTCCAGGGGCAGCTGGACATGGTGCGCCGCGTGGTGCGCTTCGAGCCGGGCGCGCACATGCGGCTGGCCGACTCGGCGCTGCGCGCGCTGGAGGTGTTCACGCCGCAGTCCCCGCAGGGCGTGACGCTGATGGACATCCTGTGCCAGACGCGCACAGCGGGCGGGCGGCGCCGGCTGCGGGCGTGGCTGCGCGCGCCGCTGCTGGACGAGCTGAGCATCCGCGCGCGGCTGGACGCCGTGGAGGCCCTGACGCGCGCGGCGGACCTGCGCGCCGGCGTGCGCTCGCTGCTGTACCGCGCGCACGACCTGGAGCGGCTGGCGGCGCGGGTGGCGACCCGCCGCGCCACGCCGCGCGAGGTGGCGGCCCTGGCCCGGACGCTGGACCTGCTGCCCGAGGCGACCCGGCTGCTGGACGGCCAGGCCGGGCTGCTGGGCGGGGTGCGGGCGCGGCTCTCGGCGCTGCCGGACGTTGTGACGCGCATCCGGGCGGCGCTGGTGGACGACCCGCCCATCCGCGCGGGCGACGGCGGCCTGATCCGCGACGGCTTTTCTGCCGAGCTGGACGAGGTGCGCAGCGGCTCGCTGGCCCACCGGGCGTGGCTGGCCGAGCTGGAGACCACCGAGCGTAAGCGCACCGGGATCGGCTCGCTGAAGGTCAGCTACAACGCGGTGTTCGGGTACTACCTGGAGGTGACGGGAGCGCACCTGTCGAAGGTGCCGGCCGACTACCGGCAGGTGGCGACCCTGAAGGACCGCGCGCGCTTCACGCGGCCCGACCTGCGCGAGCGCGAGCGCGAGATCGCGCGGCTGGACGCGGCGGCGGCGCGGCTGGAGGCCCTGGTCTTCACGGAGCTGCGCGACTCGCTCGCGGCCCACGCCGAGGCGCTCGCGGCGGCAGCCGGGGCGCTGTCGGAACTCGACGTGCTGTCGGCGCTGGCGGAACTCGCGGTGGAGGGCTCGTGGGTGCGGCCCCACACGCTGCCGGAGACCATGATCGCGCTGACGCAGGCGCGGCACCCGGTGGTGGAGCGCGCCACCGGCGGCAAATTCGTGCCGAACGACGCGGCGCTGGACGACGGCCGCTTCCTGCTGCTGCTGACCGGGCCGAACATGGCGGGCAAGAGCACGTACCTGCGCACCGTGGCAATCTGCGCGCTGCTGCACCAGATCGGGTCATTCGTGCCGGCCGACCACGCGCACATGCCGGTGTACGACGCCATCCACACCCGCATCGGCGCGTCGGACGATCTGGCGGGGGGCCGCTCGACCTTCATGGTCGAGATGAGCGAGCTGGCCGCCATCCTGCACGGCGCCACCGCCCGCAGCCTGGTGATCCTGGACGAGGTGGGGCGCGGCACCAGCACGCTCGACGGCCTCGCCATCGCGCAGGCGGCGCTGGAGCACCTGCACCTCACGCGGGCGCACACCCTCTTCGCCACGCACTACTTCGAGCTGACACGCCTGGAGGCGGAACTGCCGGGCGTGGTGAACCTGCACGTGGCCGCCGAGGAGGACGCCCGCGCGGACGGCGGCAGCGGCCTGACCTTCTACCACCAGGTCGTACCCGGCGCGGCGCGGCACAGTTACGGCGTGGAGGTCGCGCGGCTGGCGGGGCTGCCGGGCAAGGTCACGGCCCGTGCGGGACGCCTGCTGACGGCCCTGAACGCGGGCGGCGACGACCGCCGGCTGGTGCGGGAACTCGCCACGCTGGACGTGTCGCGCCTGACGCCCATGCAGGCGCTGGAGCTGCTGCACCGCTGGCAGCGCGAGGCGACCGGGACGGCGGAAGCCGAAACTGCCCCCTCCTGAGCGGAGTTACCCGCGCCAGATCAGGTCCGGCCCCAGGTCGGCAATGCGAGTCTTGCCGCACAGGGCCATCGCCAGCCGCAGCTCGTCGCGCAGGAGGTCCAGGGTGTGGCGCACGCCGCCCTCGCCGGCCAGGGCCAGGCCGTACAGCGCCGGGCGGGCGACGAACACGGCGGCCGCGCCCAGCGCCAGCGCCTTGAGGACGTCGGTGCCGCGCGTCACGCCGCCGTCCAGGTAGATCTCGGCGCGGCCCGCCACGGCGTGTGCGATCTCGGGCAGCGCGTCCAGTGCGGTCACGGCGGTGTCGAGCTGCCGGCCACCGTGGTTGCTGACCCACACGTGGCAGCCGTGCTCCACTGCCAGGGCGGCGTCCTCGGCAGTGAGCAGGCCCTTGACGATGATGGGCAGGGTCGTCTGTGCGCGCAGCCACGCCAGGTCGGCCCAGCTCAGGGCCGGGTCGAGCAGGGTGTCGAAGTAGCTCAGGTCGTCCAGGCCCTCGCTGCCGGGTGTGCGCGGGCCGACATTCGGCAGCACCGTGCCCGGCGCGACGCGCACCGGCGTGCGGATGATCGCCTCGCGGCGGCCCAGGACCGGGGCGTCCACGGTCAGCACCAGGGCGCGCGCGCCGGCCGCCTCGGCCCGCCGGATCAGGGCGCGGCTCACGCTGCGGTCGCGGTACAGGTACAGCTGGAACCACAGCCGGCCGGGCGCGGCGTGCGCGACGTCCTCGATGGTACGGTGGCTCATGGTGCTCAGGGCCATCACGCTGCCTGTCTGCGCGGCGGCGCGGGCAGTGGCGACCTCGGCCTCGGGGTGCACCAGCCCGTGCAGCGCGCATGGAGCGATCCCAACCGGGAAGTCCAGCGGCAGGCCCAGCACGGTGGTCGAGGTGTCGATGGCCGAGACGTCCACCAGCATGCGCGGGCGCAGGCGCAGCGCGGCGTAGCCGTCGCGGTTGGCGCGCAGCGTCACCTCATCGTTCGCGCCGCCGGCGTAGTATGCGAGCGCGGCGGGCGACAGCACCTCCGCCGCGGCGGCCTCCATCTCGCGGAGGTTCAGGTACGGCAGGTCAGGTGTCGGCATGGCTCCCCGGACGGCTGGCCTCGATGGCCCGGCCCAGCCGCGCGGCCCCGTCGCGCAATTCGGCCTCGGCGTAGTACGCGAAGCACAGCCGGGCCCTGTCGCCCTGGGTGTGGTCCGGGCTGAAGCGGTTGCCCGGCTGGTAGCGCACGCCCTCCCGCACGGCCCGCTCCAGCAGGGCGGCGCTGTCCAGCCCATCCGGGAGGGTCACCCACACGAAGTACCCGCCCTGCGGCACCTGGAACGTGACCGGCAGGGAGCGCAGCGCGTCCGTCAGGGCGGCGGCCCGCTCCCGGAAGGTGTCGCGCAGGCCCTGGACGTAGCGGGCCAGCAGCCCGAGTTCGAGCATGCTGCGGATCACGGCGCTGCCCAGCGGGCTGAAGCCCCCGCCGCTGGCGACCATGCCGTTGCGCGCGAGCGTCTCCAGCCGGTCCGCCCGCGCGCTGATCCAGCCCAGCCGCGTGCCCGGCGCGAGGATCTTGCTGAACGACCCCAGGCTGAGCACCTGCCCGGTGCCCACGTGCGCCGCCAGCGACGGCGGGGGCGGATCGCCGTAGGTCAGCAGGTGATAGACCTCGTCGGCCACGACCAGGAAGTCATGCTCCTGCGCGAGGCGCACCAGGGCCTCGCGGCGCTCGGCAGTGAGGGTGGCGCCGGTCGGGTTCTGGTGGGTGGGGATGATGTACACCAGACGCGGACGGTGCTGCTGCACCAGCGCAGCCAGCGTGTCCACGTCCAGGCCGTGGGCATCCACCGGCACCGACACGATCTTCAGGCGGTGGCCCCGGAAGATGTCCAGCGCCAGGAAGTACGTGGGGTCTTCCACGATGATCGTGTCGCCCGGCTGCGTGAACATCGCGCAGATCAGGTCGAGCGCCTGCGACACCCCGCCGGAGATGAACAGCTCCTGCGGATCGACGGGAAAGGCGTACTGGCCGGTCAGGAACGCGGCCAGTTCGGTGCGCAGGGCGCCGTCACCCCACTCGGCGCCGTATTGCAGGAACGACGGATCGCCCTGCGCGAAGCGGTGCGCGGCGGCCTCCCGCATGAAGTCCAGCGGCAGCAGGTCCAGCGTGGGGTGCCCCACGCCCAGCTCGATCACGCCCTCGGCCAGGGTGGTCTGGACGCTTTTCAGAACCGGGCTCATGCGCGCCCGTCCCTCCTGTTCAGCGCGAGCAGCGTGATGAGTTCGTAGGCGACGGTGGCCGCCAGCAGCGCCGTGACCTCGCCGTGGTCGTAGGCGGGCAGGACTTCCACCACGTCGCAGCCGACGAGGTTCAGGCCGCCCACCCCCGGACGGTGCAGCGCGCGCACGTAGTCCAGCGCCTGCCGGCTGGTGGGGCCGCCGACCTCCGGGGTGCCGGTGCCCGGCGCGAAGGCCGGATCGACGAAGTCCACGTCGAAGGTCAGGAACACCGGCCGGTCGCCCACCCGCGCCCGCACGCGCTCGGCCAGGGATTCCGGCGTGAACGCGGGCAGCTCGTAGCCGTCGATCACCTCGAAGCCGAGATGGCGGGCCACGTCCAGATCCTCGGGGTCGTACAGCGGGCCGCGCATGCCGATCTGGATGCTGGCCGACGGATCGAGGATGCCCTCCTCGGCAGCGCGCTTGAAGGGCGTGCCGTGGTTGTACTGGAAGCCGAAATAGGAGTCCCAGGTGTCGCTGTGCGAGTCGAAGTGCACCAGCGCGAGCGGCCCGTGCACGCTGGACACCGCGCGCAGGTGCGCCAGCGTGACGCTGTGGTCACCGCCCAGCAGCACCGGCGTGACCCCTGACCGCACGACCGGCGTCAGCGCGGCCACGATGCGGTCGTACGACGCCTCGATCTGGCCCGGCACGGTCGGCAGGTCGCCGTAATCCACGCCGGACAGGTGGTCGAACACCCGTATCTTCTGCGCGGCGTTGAAGGGCCGCTGGAGCGCGCTGGCGGTGCGGATCGCGGCCGGGCCGAAGCGGGCGCCCACGCGGTACGACGCGCCGGTGTCGAAGGGCGTGCCGATCACCGCGAAATCCACGCCGTCCAGATCGGTCACGTGCGGCAGGCGCATGAAGGTCCGCACGCCGGTGAAGCGCGGCGTCTCGAAGGAATCGGCGGGTTCGTAGTGGGGCATGGCGTGGACCTCGGGGAAAGCGTCAGTGGTGCGCGACCCGGTGCAGGAAGGTGCGGGTGCGTTCCAGTTTCGGCTGGCGGAAGAACTCGGCGGGCGGGGCGTCCTCCAGGATTTCACCGCGGTCCATGAACAGCACGCGGTCGGCCACGTCGCGCGCGAAGCCCATCTCGTGCGTGACGACCAGCATGGTCATGCCGCCGGTTGCCAGGCCGCGCATCACGTCCAGCACCTCGCCCACCATCTCGGGGTCCAGCGCACTGGTGGGCTCGTCGAAGAGCATGATCTTGGGCTCCATGGCCAGGGCGCGGGCGATGGCGACGCGCTGCTGCTGCCCGCCCGAGAGCTGCGCGGCGTGCTTGTCGGCCTGCTCCTCGATGCCCACCCGGCGCAGCAGGGTCAGGGCACGGTCACGGGCCTCGGCCTCGCTCAGGCCGCGCAGCTTGATCGGCGCGAGCATCACGTTGCGCAGCACGGTCAGGTGCGGAAACAGGTTGAACTGCTGGAAGACCATGCCGACCTCGCGCCGCACGGGTTCCAGGCGCTTCAGGCGGCTGAGGGGGTGGCCGTCCACCGTGACCTCGCCCTGCTGAAAGTCCTCGAGCTTGTTCACGCAGCGGATCAGGGTGCTCTTGCCGCTGCCGGACGGGCCGAGCACCACGACCTTCTGCCCGGCGTGCACGTCCAGGTTCACGTCCTTGAGGACATGCAGCGCGCCGAACCACTTGTTCAGGCCCTGGATGCGGATGATCGGGTCTTGCGTCATGCGGGCACCTCAGGGGTGGGGACTCGTGATCCAGATGACCTCGGTGGGCGTCTGGGTGGGGTTGCGCCAGTTGTGCGGAATACGCGACGAGAGCGTCAGGCTGTCGCCCGCGCCGAGGAAGTAGTGGGCGTCTTCCACCATCACCTCCAGCTGGCCGCTGAGCACCGTCACGAAGGACACCTCGGCGTCGAGGGTATACAGCTCCTCGCCGCCATAGCCGCCGGGATCGATGACGCTGCGCAGCACCATCAGCTCGCCGCCCAGGCCCTGTGAGAGCAGCACCTCGTGCACGTCGTGCCCGCCGAAGTTCACGGGCGGGGCGTCGGCGGCGCGGATCAGGTGCGTTGTGGGCGGGTCGAACAGCGTGCCGGGCCGGATGCCCAGCGCGGCGCAGACGTTCACCAGCGACGCCACCGACGCGCTGGTCAGGTCGCGTTCCATGCGGCTCAGGAAGGACTTGTCCAGCCCTGTCAGCGCCACGAGCTGTTCCAGCGTGAGCCCCTTGGCCTTGCGCGCCGCGCGCAGTCGGGGGCCGATGCGGGGTTGGAGCGGTGGATCAGCCGTATGGGGGTCGGCGGCGCGGCTCACGCCACCCGCCAGCGCTTCTCGATGCGGTTCGCCACGAAACTCAGGCTGAGGGTCATGATCAGGTACATCACGCTGATCGCCAGGAACATCTCGAAGGGCCGGAAGGTGCGGCTGGACACCAGCTGCGCGGCCCGCGTGAGTTCCACGATGGCGATCGCGGACAGCAGCGAGGAATTCTTCAGCAGGCTGATCGCCTCGTTGACCAGCGGCGGCACCACCCGCCGGAACGCCTGCGGCAGCACGATGTAGCGCAGCGTGTCGGTCGGCGTGAAGCCCAGCGACAGGCTCGCCTCGGTCTGGCCACGCGCGATGCTCTGGATGCCGCTGCGGACGATCTCCGCGACGTACGCGCTGGAGTTGATGGAAAACGCGATCACGCCCGCGAGAAACTCGTTGATGGGATGCTGGAGCAGCTGCGGCAGGCCGAAGAAGATCAGGAAGATCTGCACCAGCATGGGCGTGCCCCGGATCAGCTCGATGTACGCCAGCGCCAGCGCCGACAGCCACCGCAGCGGCGACAGCCGCGCCAGGGCGACCAGGGTGCCAAGCAGCACCCCGAACACCAGCGACAGCGCCGTGATCTTGACGGTCATGGCCGCGCCCTGGAACAGGTACGGGAGGTTCTGCCAGATCAGATTGAAATCCATGCGTCACCAGGGGTCGGGAAGGTCAGAAGGTGTGGGGGCGGGCGAACGCCACCGGCAGCAGCGCGGCCCGGCCAGGGAGAGAAGCCCCGGACGGGCCGGCGCGACGAGCGCGAGGGGTGGCCGCGGCGTGAGAGCGCCCTCCCCTCACACCCGGTTTACTTGAACCACTTGGCGACGAGCGCGTCCATCTCGCCGCTCTTGCGCAGCTGGATGATCGCGGCGTTCACGCGGTTCTGCACGTCGGTGCAGTCCTTGCGGATGGCGAGGCCGGTATCGATCTTGTTCAGCATGCCCGTGATCGCCAGGTCCGGGTAGGTCTTCAGGAACTGCTGCGCGACGGGCCGGGCGACGATCATGGCGTCGGCCTGGCGCGTCTGGACGGCCAGCGCGGCGTCGGTGTACAGGTTGTAGGACTTGACGTTGCCGCCCTTGACGCCCTGCGCGAGCTTCTCCTGGGCGCTGCCGATCTGCACGGCGATGCTCTTGCCGCTGAGATTCGCCAGCGTACGGGTGGCGCCGTTTTCCTTGCGCACCACGATCACGTTCTGGCCGGAGAAGTACGGCAGGCTGAAGTTCACGCTCTTCTTGCGCTCGTCGGTGATGGTCATGCCGGCGGCAATCATGTCGATCTTGCGGGCCAGCAGGGCCGGAATCAGGCCGTCGAAGCTCTGGCCGATCACGTTGACCTTCACGTTCATCTGCTTGGCGATGGCGGTCATCAGGTCGATGTCGAAGCCGACGATCTTGTTGTTCGCGTCCAGCGATTCGTAGGGCGGGTAGTCGGGGCTGGTGCCGATGTTCAGGCCGGTCTTCTGGATGGTGGCCATACAGCCCTGGGCGCCGGCGTGGGCGACGAGGAGGCACAGACCGAGGGCGAGCGTGGTGCGGGTCGTCTTCATGGGGTTCCTCCGGGTGAGGCTGTAAGCTGTGGGGGCAGGTTAAGACGGAGTTGCATGGAATGCAACCCGGTTGCATGCACAATGTGCGGCCTGCCCGGCCGCGTGCTGCCCATCCCGCACCGAGCGCCCGATCCGGCGCGGAGGAGTCCACCGTGAACACCGCTGCCCTGGAAGCCCTGCGCGCCCGCTACGGAGAGCGCCTCAGCACCGCTGCCCCGGTCCTGGAGGCCCACGGCCGCGACGAGAGCCACCCGACCGTGCACCCGCCCCACGCAGTGCTGTTCGCCCACAGCGAGGCGGACGTGGTGGACGCCCTGCGCCTCGCGTCCGAGCACGGCTTTCCGGTCACGCCCTTCGCGGTGGGCAGCAGCCTGGAGGGACAGGTGATTCCGGTGCAGGGCGGGCTGTCGCTGGACGTGTCACAGCTGAACCGCGTCCTGTCTATAGAGCCCGGCGGCTTCCAGGCGACCGTGCAGCCCGGCGTGACGTACCCGCAGCTCAACCGCCAGGTCCGGCCGCATGGGCTGTTCTTCCCGGTCGATCCGGGCGCGGAGGCCAGTCTGGGCGGCATGGCCTCCACGAACGCGAGCGGCACCGGCGCGGTGCGCTACGGCACCACCCGCGACAACGTGCTGGAACTGCGCGTGGCCCTGATGGACGGCACGGTCATCCGCGCGGGCAGCAAGGCCCGTAAGACCAGCGCCGGCTACGACCTGAAAAACGTGTTCATCGGCGCGGAGGGCACGCTGGGCATCATCACGGAACTGACCGTGAAGCTGTGGCCGCTGCCGGCGCACGTGGTGGTGGTGCGCTGCACCTTCCCCACCGTGCAGGCCGCCGCCGCGTGCGCGGTCATGGTCATGGGCGCGGCGCTGCAACCCGAGCGCCTGGAACTCATCGACGAGCACGAGATCCACGCCGTGAACGCCTACGAGGGCACGGCGTACCCCGAAGCGCCGACGCTGTGGATCGAACTCGCCGCGCCCAGCGCCAGCGCCCTGGAGGAGACGCTGGCCGTGTGCGTGGAGCTGTGCGAGGACGCCGGCGCGCAGCACCTGGACACCGCCCGCAGCGCCGCCGAGCGCGCGAAGGTGTGGGAAGCGCGGCACCACGCGTACCACGCCATGAGCGCCCTGTACCCCGGCCACGCGCGCCTGAGCACCGACCTGTGCGTGCCGCTGCACCGCCTGCCGGACGTGCTGGGCGCGGCCCGCGAGGCCTGCGACGCGGCCAGTCTGCGCGCCAGCTTCGTGGGCCACGTGGGCGACGGGAATTTCCACGTGCTGTTCCACGCGCCGCCGGACGACGCTGCCACGTGGGCCGCCATCCACCGCGTGTACGACGACATGGTGGAGCTGGCGCTGGCCGCCGGCGGCACGTGTTCCGGCGAGCACGGCGTGGGCCTGCACAAGCGCGGGTACCTGGCGCGGGAGCACGGCGACTCGCTGCACGTGATGCGCGGCCTCAAGGCGCTGTTCGATCCGCGCGGCCTGCTGAACCCCGGCAAGATCCTGCCCTGAGCGGGACGGGCCGCGTGGCCTGAGGGTCAAGTGAAAGGAGCGGGGCGGCCCGGTTGGGTGTGCCCTCACTTGCCCGCCGTGCCCGCACCCGAAAGTGGTGCACACGAGCGCGGGACTGGAACCCGGCCGCTGTCCGGAGGACTGCCATGACCGATCACCCTGCTCCCGACCGCGCCGCACGCCCCCCACGGGCGGCACTTGTTTCCGCGCTGCTCGGGCTGTGCGCGGCCCTCTCGGCGTGCGGGGGCGCCGCTCCGTCTGGGGGCACGCCGGACCCGTCCGGACCGCCGCTGCAACCGCAGACGGCGTGGACCCCGCTGCTGAACGGCACGGACCTGAGCGGCTGGACGACATGGTTTCCCTCGCAGGGCGCGGGCCACGATCCCGAGCGCGTCTTCCAGGTGGAGGACGGCGCGCTGCACGTCCTGAACGTGCCGGTCACCGCCCAGGACCGCGATTTCGGGTATGTGGCGACCACCACCCCGCACGCCGACTACCGCCTGCGCCTGCAGTACCGCTGGGGCTCGAAGACCTTCGCGCCGCGGCGGGAGCAGCCGCGCGACGCGGGCGTGCTGTACCACATGACCGGCCCGGACGGCCTCTGGCCCAGTTCGCTGGAGTTCCAGATCATGGAGGGCAGCACCGGCGACCTGTGGGCGCTGAACGGCACCAACCTCAGCACCACGGCCGGCACGAACGCGGGCGGCGAACTGCGCTACGACCCCTTCGGGGAGGCCGTGACCACCACCTTCCCGGCCCAGAGCTACAAGCGCCTCGAGCGCGCGGCGGAGGTGCCGGAGGCCGCCGGCTGGAACGACATGGAACTCATCGTGTCGGGCGACGAGGCGGTGCAGGTCGTGGACGGGCAGGTGACCGCGCGCGTCACGGGTCTGCGCGCTCCGAACGGCTCGCCGCTCACGGCCGGCCGCATCGCCCTGCAGGCCGAGGGCGCCGAGGTCTACTACCGCAACATCGACGTGCGGCCGCTGGCGTACCTGCCTCCCCCGGCCGGCGCGACCGTGCTGCTGGGTCCGGGCGCGACCAGCGCGGACGGCTGGCAGGCCCGCTCCGGCGCCCCCGCCGACTGGCCGGTCCAGGGCGGCGTGATGACCGTGCGCAGCACCGCCGTGCCGGGCGACGCCGCGAGCAGCAACGACGTGCGCACCGCGCAGGAGTTCGGCGACATGCACGTGCACCTGGAGTTCAAGCTGCCGGTCACGCGGCCCGGAGTGCCGGAGCAGGACCGCGCGAACAGCGGCGTGTACCTGCAGGGCCGCTATGAGGTGCAGATCCTCGACTCGTTCGGGACCGCGCTGGGCGGCCGGGACGACCTGGGCGCGGTGTACGGCCAGCGGGACGCCGCCAGCAACGAGGCCCTGCCGGCCGGGACGTGGCAGACCTACGACATCCTGTTCCGCGCCGCGCGCTGGCAGGGCGGCGAGAAGGCGCAGGACGCCCGCATGACCGTGTACCTCAACGGCGAGAAGGTGCAGGACGACGTGCCCGTGAGCGGCAGCACGCTGCTGGGCGCGCCCGAGGCCGACGCGGACGGCCCGCTGGTCCTGCAGGACCACGGCAGCGCGGTGCAGTTCCGCAACATCTGGGCAGCCCCACTGGACGGCGGGTCCTGAGCGGAGCCTGCGCCGTGTAGGACGGCCAGGACGGAATCCGCGCTCCAATCAGCCGCCCGGACGTGCGCTACGCTGCGCGCGTGATCCACGTCCTGCCGCCCCACGTGGCCCGCCTGATCGCGGCGGGCGAGGTGGTGTCGCGCCCGCTGGATGTGGTGCGGGAACTCGTGGACAACGCCCTGGACGCCGGAGCGACCCGGATCGAGGTGGAGGTCGAGGAGGGCGGCCTGCGGGTGGTGCGTGTGCGCGACAACGGCGTGGGCATCCCCGCCGAATCGGTGGCGCTGGCGGCCGTGCGGCACGCGACCAGCAAGCTCCCGCCGGACGTGAGCGCGGTGGAGAGCGTCACGACGCTGGGCTTCCGCGGCGAGGCGCTGTGGGCGGCGGCCCAGGCGGGTCACCTGCACCTCGTGACCCGGCCCGCCGCGCAGGTGGGCGCGGCCGAGGTGCACGCCCACGCCGAGGACGTGCAGGTGGGCCGCACGTCGGCGCCGGCCGGCACGACTGTCGCGGTCAGTGGGCTGTTCGGGGCGCTGCCCGCCCGCCTGCGCACGCAGCTGCCTCCTGCCAGCGAGGTGCGCGAGATCACGGCGCTGCTGGGCCGCTACGTGCTGCACCACCCCGCCGTCCACTGGCGCGTCACGGTGGACGGCGAGGCCCGCGTGACGCACGCGCCCGCCGATCACCGCGGCGCAGTGGCGAGCGTGTACGGGCCGGTCAGCGCGAACCGCGTGCTGGCCGTCGAAGCCGGGGGCGTGCGCGGCGTGGTCTCGCGCCCGGAACTCACGCGCGCGCGGCGCGACCGCATGCACTTCAGCGTGAACGGCCGCCCCGTGCAGGCCCCGCCGGAGCTGGAAAAGGCCGTGATCGAGGGCTATGCGGAACTGCTCCCCGCCGGCGTCGCGCCGCTGTGCGTGCTCGACCTGACCGTGGCCCCGGGCGACCACAACCCGAATGTCCACCCTGCCAAGCAGACGGTCGCGCTGGCCGACCTGCCGGGCGTGGCGGCGCGCGTGCGCTCGGCGGTCGCGGCCGCGCTGGCGGCGCATCCGCTGGCCCGGCTGGCCCCGGCCCTGAGCGCTCCGCCGCCGCCCGTGCGGGACGCGGGCGGGTCGTCCTTCCCGGCGCTGAGCCTGGTCGGCGTGTACCAGGGCCTGTACCTGCTCGCGCAGGGTGAGGGCGACCTGTGGGTGGTGGACGCCCACGCGGCCCACGAACGCGCCCTGTACGAGCGGCTGGCGCGCGGCCTGACGGAGGCACCCGCCGTCGAGCTGCCCGAGCCCGAACTGCTGCACCTCACCCCGGAACAGACCGCGCGGCTGCACGAACGTGCGCCCACGCTGCACTCCTGGGGCCTGACGCTGGAGGACTTCGGCGCGGGCCTGGCGCGGCTGCGGACCCTGCCGGCCAGCCTGGCCGCGCTGGGCGTGCCGCGGCTGCACGAGCAGATCGTGGAGGCCGCGCTGGGCGACTCGCCGGACCCGCGCCGGGACGTGCTGGCGCGGCTGGCGTGCGCCCCAGCCCTGAAGGCGGGCATGCTCGACCACGCGCGCGGCGAGGACGTGCTTGCCGCGCTGGCCGCGTGCGAGCACCCGTGGGCGTGCCCACACGGCCGCCCGACCGTGCTGCGGCTGGCGGAACGCGAACTGGCCCACGCCTTCGGGCGGCGCGGCGTGCGCGACGTGGCGCGCGGGCGCGACAGCGTGCCGGGCCTGAAACCCTGAGCCGCGGCCCGGCTCACTGCGGCTGCGTGAGCCTCCGGGCCGCCGCGACGTACAGCCGCATGCCGTACTCCAGGGCGCGCTCGTCGATGTCGAACTTCGGGTGGTGGTGCGGCGCGGCGTCCGGGCCGCCGGCGCCGACCAGGATGAACGACGCGGGCACCCGGCCCATGTAGGCGCTGAAGTCCTCGCCGCCCATCAAGGGCTCGCCGGGGTGCAGCGTGGCGTCCGGCAGGGCCTGCGCCGCCACGTCACGCAGCGTGGCCGTCACGCCGGGGTCGTTGTTCACGGCGTCGTAGCCGGTGTGGTACGCGAAGGTGTAGGTGGCGCCCGACGCGGCCGTGATCCCCTTCACGACGGTCTCGATACGCTCCGGCATGGCGGCGCGCAGCGCCGGGTCGAAGGTGCGGACTGAGCCGCCCAGCGTGACCTCGCCGGGAATGACGTTGTGCGCGGTGCCGCCGTGCAGGGTGGTCACACTCAGCACCGCCGGCTGCACGGGGTCGCGCTGGCGCGAGACCACGCTCTGGAGGCCCAGGATGACCTGCGCGGCGATCACGACCGGGTCGATGGTCGTGTGCGGGAACGCGGCGTGCCCGCCCTTGCCGCGGATGGTGACGTCGAAGCTGTCGGGCGCGGCGAGCAGCGGGCCGTCGCGCAGCACGATCACGCCGGCCGGCAGCGGGCTCATCAGGTGCATGCCGACCGCGACGTCCACGCCGGCCATCAGGCCGCCGTCCACGAGTTCGCGCGCGCCGCCCGGGAACAGTTCCTCGGCGTGCTGGAAGATGAAGCGCACCTCGCCGTGCAGGGTCTCGGGATGCGCGCTGAGGTCCTGCACGGCCCCGAGCAGCATGGCGGTGTGGCCGTCGTGGCCGCACGCGTGCATCACGCCGGGCGTCTGCGACGCGAACGCCAGGCCGGTGTCCTCGTGGATGGGCAGCGCGTCCATGTCGGCGCGCAGCAGCACCGTGCGGCCCGGTCCGGCGGTCCCCTTCAGCACGGCCAGGACGCTGGTGGGCGTGGGGCGCGTGACCGTCAGGTGCGGAAAGCCGCGCAGCACGTCTTCCACGTACTGAGCGGTGGCGTGTTCTTGGAAGGAGAGTTCGGGGTGCTGGTGCAGCCAGCGCCGCCAGGCGATGACCTGCTCGGCGCGGGTCGTGGAGATCGTGGTCATGAAGGCCCTCCGGGACCGCCCGGAGACGTCCGGGCCGGCGTTCCCCGACGATTCCACCCCGGCTGCCGGGACGTCAACTGCGGGGAGGCGCCTTCAGGCGAGGGCCGGCCGGGCCGGAGAACCGTCAGTCTCCGGCGGGCGCGGTGTACGCGGGCGCCGTCAGCACGTTCAGCACGCCGGGGTCCGCACGGCGGGCGTGGGCCGGGTGGGCCGTGACGACCGCGTCGGCCGCGCGCAGGGTCAGGAGGCGCATCAGGAAGGTCGCGTGGTCCACCGTGCCGATCCGCAGGCCCGGCACGCCCAGCAGCCGCGTGCCGAGCGGCGTGCGGCGCAGGCGGCCCAGGTGGCTGCGGACGTGGCCTTTCAGGGTTGCCCGGCGCGAGGGCAGGGTCAGGTCGTCCAGCAGCCCCGCGATCAGCCCCGGCTCCAGCAGCTCGTCGATGCGGCTGGGCTGGTCCGCCATGGCCTGTACAGCGGCGCGCTGCGCGATCAGTTCGGCGTTCCAGTCGGGTTCGTAGCCCTGGCTGGCGGCGATGGGCACGCGCAGCAGCTGCGGGTCGAGGTGCAGCAGGGCGGCGCGGAACAGGGCCTTGTCGGCCATCGCGGGCAGCGGAATGCGGCTCAGGAAGTTCAGCACCTCGGTGTCCAGGAACGGCGTGTGCACGCGGGCGGCGTGTCCGGCGAAGCGCTCACGCCACGGCAGCAGCACGTGCGGCAGGTGCTGGTCGAGCATCAGCATCAGGTCGCGCTGGGCGGGGTGCTCCCAGTTCAGGGTGCGGGCGGTGATCACGTCCAGTTCCGCCTGCCACGCGCCCTCCAGCGTGGCGTACCGGTCGGCGGGGATGCGGCCCTGCAACCACGCCAGGGGCGCGAAGCCGGTCAGGTAGTGGTTCTTGAGCTGCTCCGGCACGGTCTTGAGGGGGTGGCTGCACAGCTCGAAGGCCTGCTCGCCGGTGAACACGTCGGTGGGCCGCAGCGCGCCGAGCTGTGTCCACGCGTCGGCCTCGTCGCAGAAGTGCGTGACGCCCTGCCCCCACTGTGCGTTGTGGCGCACGGTGCTCGGCAGGTCGCCGCCGTACGCGCCGATCACGGTGTGCTGCGCGCCGTACTGCGCGGCGAGCCGCGCGGCGACGCTGGTGTCGGAGCGGCGCGTCTGGTCGCCCAGCGCGTACGAGAAGCTCTGCAGGGCCGGGCCGCCCGACGCCAGCAGGCTCAGCAGGCCGCGGGAATCGTAGCCGCCGCTCAGCGACAGGATCACGCGTGGGCCGGCCTCTGCCACGCGGCGTGCGGTGGCGGCGCGCAGCAGGTGCGCGAGTTCGCGCGTCAGGTCCTCCGTGACGCTTCCGGTCAGCGGGCCGGGCGACACGCTCCAGTACTCCTGCACGTGCAGCCGGGTGCGTTCCACGGTCGTGACGCTGGCGCGCGGCAGGGCGCGCACGCCGGCGTGCAGAGTCAGGCCGCCGAACATGTTTCCGGTCGCCAGGTACGCGGCGACGCCGGCCGGGTCGAGCGGCCGCGGCTGGAACCCGGCCCAGTCGGCGCGGGTGGCGAGGGCCACGTGGTCGCCGTCGTGCGCGGCGTACAGCTTGTGCGACCCGGACGGGTCGGTGATCACGCTGACCGTGCCCTGCCGCAGGTCGAGGAGGACCAGCGTGTACGCGCCCTCGATGTGCCTCCCCAGCGCCGCGCCGTGCTGACGGTACAGGGCCGGCAGCGCCGCCACCGGTGTGCCGTACACCTGACCGTGCAGGAGCGCCACGACGTCCGATGCGGGGCACACAACGGGCCGGACGCCGACCGCACTGAGCTGTGCGCGCCACGGGCCGACCGCGAAGGGCTGGGCCAGCGCGGCCCTGGTGAGGGGCCCGGCGGGGAGCGCGTGGCCGGTCCAGTCGAGGTGGAGGCCGAAGTCAGCGGACATGGCGCGACGACCCGGCTACGTGCCGACCTGTCCCTGCAGCGGGTAAAGGAAAGGTGAAGAACGTCATGCCTCACGGTAGGCAGGACACGGTGACGCCACTCTGACAAAACCGCGTCCTGGACGCCCCCCAGCGGTCCCCCCCGGCGGGGGCGTGCACGCACAAGGGCGGCCTGAACGGCCGCCCTCTCCCGTGCCGACTGCCGCTTAGGCCGCGCCGCCGAACTGCATGCGGAAGATGAACTTGGTGACTTCGCCCTTGAGCGTGTCGATCATCTCGTTGAACATGTTCGTCGCCTCGAACTTGTACTCCGTGAAGGGATCGCGCTGGCCGTAGCCGCGCAGCCCGATGCCCTGGCGCAGCACGTCCATGCCGTGCAGATGCTCCTTCCAGTGCTGGTCCACGACCTGCAGCAGCACGTAGCGCGACAGAGAGTTGAGCATGGTGGGGCTCAGCTCCTCGCGGCGGGCGTCAAAGGCGTCCGCGACGGCCTTGAGCAGCGCATTCTGGGCGTCGGCGGGCGTGTGGGCGCGCAGGCCCTCGAAGTCGAAGTCCTCCAGCTGCGGCACGGCGTCCACCACGGCGGTGCGCAGGCCCTCGATGTCCCACGTATCGGCGCTCTGGTCGATGGGCAGGTACGTGGCGAGCTGCAGGTCCACGAAGTCCGCGATCATGCCCTCGGTCGATTCCTCGACGTCCTCGTCCGGCCCGAGCAGCACCTCGCGGCGCTGGGCGTACACGGTGTCGCGCTGCTTGCTCATCACGTTGTCGAACTCCAGCAGCTGCTTGCGGGTGCTGAAGTTGCGGTCCTCCACGCGCGCCTGCGCCTTCTCGATGGCGCCCGTGACCATCTTGGCCTCAATGGGCTGCGAGTCGTCCATGCCCAGGCGGTCCATCATCGCCACCACGCGGTCGTTGGCGAACAGGCGCATCAGGTCGTCCTCGAAGGACACGTAGAAGCGGCTGCTGCCGGGGTCGCCCTGGCGTCCGGCGCGGCCGCGCAGCTGGTTGTCGATGCGGCGCGACTCGTGGCGCTCGGTGCCGATGATGTGCAGCCCGCCCTGCTCGCGCACGCGGGCGTGGTCCGCGATGGTGTCGCGGTGGAGTTGCTGGGCCTGCGTGATGAATTCGGGCGTGATGCCGGGGATCAGCATGCCGAGCTCCATCGCCTGCGGATCGTCGCGGCTGACCGCCTTGATGAAGTTCTCGGCCTCGGGCGAGAAGCGGCTGATGCCGAGCTGCTGCTCGATGGCCTCGCCGATGATGAACTCCGCGTCGCCGCCGAGCTTGATGTCGGTGCCGCGCCCGGCCATGTTGGTGGCGATGGTCACCGTGCCGCTGCGCCCGGCCTGCGCGATGATGCTCGCTTCCTGCGCCTCGAACTTGGCGTTCAGCACCGAGTGTGGAATCTGTGCGTCCTGCAGCAGCCCGCTGAGCTGCTCCGAGGTCACGATGCTGGCCGTGCCGATCAGGATCGGGCGGCCTGAGGCGTGCATCTCGCGCACCTCCTCGACCACCGCGCGGTATTTACCGAGCTTGGTGCGGTACACCAGGTCCTCGGCGTCCTTGCGGACCACCGGCCGGTTGGTGGGGATCACCAGCACGTCGCTGCCGTAGATGTCGAGGAATTCCTTTTCCTCGGTCTTGGCGGTGCCGGTCATGCCGGAGAACTTGGTGTACAGACGGAAGAAGTTCTGGTACGTGATGGTTGCGAGCGTCTGGTTCTCGTTCTCGATCTTCACGCCCTCCTTCGCCTCGATGGCCTGGTGCAGGCCCTCGCCGTAGCGGCGGCCCGGCATCGAGCGGCCCGTGAACTCGTCGATGATGATGACCTCGCCCTCAGCGTTGACGATGTAGTCCTTCTCGCGGTGGTACAGCTCGGCGGCGCGGATCGCCTGCGTGATCATGTGCGCCTTGTCCATGTTCTCGGGCGAGTACAGGTCGCCCAGGCTGAGCAGCCGCTCGATCTTGGCGATGCCCGCCTCGTTGAGGTGCACCTGCTTGCCCTTCTCGTCGATGGTGTAATCCTCGGTCGCCTCGGTGCGCACGCCGGGCTCGGCGGGCAGGCCTTTTTTCAGGCGGCGGATCAGCTTGGCGTACACGTAGTACAGGTCGGTGGCGCGCTCGGCCGCGCCGGAGATGATCAGCGGCGTGCGGGCCTCGTCGATCAGGATCGAGTCCACCTCGTCCACGATGGAGAAGTTCAGCGGCGTGTCGGCGCGCAGCACCAGCGCCTCGCGGCTCTGCGCCATGTTGTCGCGCAGGTAGTCGAAGCCGAGTTCCGAGTTCGTGACGTACGTGATGTCGCAGGCGTACGCGGCCTGCTTCTCGTGCGGCTGAAGCTCGCGGTTGGCGAGGCCCACGGTCAGGCCCAGCGTGCGGAACAGCAGGGAGTTCTCCTCGGCCCCCACCCGCGCGAGGTAGTCGTTCACCGTGACGAGGTGGCAGCCCTTGCCCTCCAGGGCGTTCAGCGCCAGGGCCAGGGTGGCGACCAGCGTCTTGCCCTCCCCGGTGCGCATCTCCGCGATGCGGCCCTTGTGCAGGGCGTAGCCGCCGATGAGCTGCACGTCGTAGTGGCGCTTGCCGATGGAGCGCCGGCCCGCCTCGCGGATCAGCGCGAAGGCCGGCACCACCACGTCGTCGAGGGTCTTCTCGCCGCTCTGCACCTGACGGCGCAGTTCCATGAAGGCCGAGGCGAGATCCTCGACCTTCCTCGTCTCGTCTTCCAGCGCGTTGACCGGCTGCACGACCGTCTTCACGATCTGCGCGACGTCCCGCTGGTTGGTATCAAACATTTTGTTCAGGACACGGAACATGACACGCGAGTATACCGCCCATGACCTGACCGGAACCTCACGACTTCAGTGAGACGGGCGAAGGCAACCTGAGCGGCCTGGACTCAGGCTGAATGTGAAGCCCGAAGCAGGCCTTCACGGGAGCGCGCGTTCATGTGTGCCCGCTCATCTGAGGCCCGTATGCTGCGCTCATGCGTCTTCCTGCCCTGCTGCCCCTGGCCCTGACCCTGCCGCTCCTGGGCGCGTGCGCGCCGCTGTACGCCATGCTGGCCGAGCGCGACGCGAACGGCCCCTCGCCGCGCCGCGCCGGGCCGCTGGTCGTCGGGCAGACGTGGACTGTCAGCGGTCTGGTGGACGGCCGCGCGGTCACCAGTACGGTCAGCATCCGCGACCTCGTGAACGTTCCGAACGGCACCGGCAGCGTGAATGCCCGCGACCAGATCGCCGCCTTCGAGGAGAGCCGCGCGGGCTTCACCGTCGCGGACTTCAATCCGTCCACCCGCGTGGTCCGTTTCCGCTGGGTGGGAGAAGCCGACGGCATCAGCTACACCTGCGTCGCCTCGCACACCGGCGCCAGCCCCCTGCGCGGCGAACTGACCTATGAGCGCCTGGGTAAAGTGGTCGCCACCGGCACCTGTGACGCCCTGGTCAGCCAGGCGCCCTGAGGCCGGACGTTATAGAGCCGCCCAGCATCACTGGGCGGCCCGGACACGCAGGATCATGACGCTGACGTGACCCTCGCCGGACGGGCCGGGGAACGTCATCCGGGCCCTGTGCTTTCAGTGCCGACCCTCCGCTGGCGGTGAGCAGGCCGCCGGCTCTGGGGTTCCTGGCCCGCCGTGAGCCGGAGGGCAAGGGCACGTCCCGCGCCGGCTCCCACGCGGCCGAGCAACGGCCGCCGAAAACTCACCACACGTAGGCGTCCCGCCACGGCTCGCCGCGCCGCAGGAAGGGTGCACGGGAGCCGAGCACGCGGTGGCCGCCCTTGACGGCGGCGCGCACGAGCACGCGCGGATCGAGGTCCGGGTAGAGCGTCCGGGCGAAGGCCACGTCGTCCCGCACGTCCAGCGAGCCGCCGCTGGCGACGGAGTCGGTGCCCACGGCGACCTCGACGCCGGCCGCCGCGTACGCCGCCCACGGAAACACACCGCACTCCAGGTGGTGGTTGCTGCGCGGGCACGTCACGACCGCGCAGCCGGCGCGGGCCACACGGGCGATGTCGTCCAGGGTGACGTTCACCATGTGGATCAGCGTGGGCCGACGCTCCAGCACGCCCAGCTCGTCCAGGTAGCGCACGGGGGTCAGTCCGGGCTCCGGGTCGCGGCCGATCACCTGGGCGAAGGTGTCAGGCGTGAAGGGCTTCAGGCGGTGCTCCCACAGCGGGCCAGCGCCGGTCTCGAAGAGTTCGGGTTCGCTGGGGTGCTCGGCCACGTGAATCTGCATGGGCAGGCCCTCACCGTGCGCGTACTCGGTCACCAGCCGCAGCAGGCGGTGACTGACCGTGAACGGCGTGTGCGGCGTGACACCCACGCGCAGGCCCTCCGGCAACCCGCGCGCCCGCCAGCCCTCGATCCGCGCCCGCAGCGCTGCGAAGCGCTCCTCGGCGTGCTCCGGGAAGGCGCCCAGCACCTCGAAGTACAGCACGCCCGTCAGGTCGTTCCGGTCCAGCAGGGCGTCCATCACGTCCGGCGACCACACGATGTCGCCCACACCGCCGACGCCCAGCCGGGCCAGCGTGTCGGCTCCGGCCTGGGCACCCCCCACACCACGCAACTCGCGCTGCGCGACCACCACCTCGGGCAGCCAGCGGAAGTACGGCAGCGCCTGGAAGTCATAGGCGCTCATGTCGAGGTGCGTGTGCGCGTTCACCGGCGGCGGGGCGATCACGCCGCCCACGTGTTCCTCGCGGGCGTGCGGGTACGCGCGGCGCAGCTCGGCCGGATCGCCGGTCGCGGCGACGGTCTCCCCCACCACGACCACGCCGCCCGGCGCGTGGCCGCCCCCCATGCCGGTGTACAGCACGTCGCAGGTGAGCAGGCGGGGGGTGTACGGGCCGGGCGCAGTCATGCGGGCATGCTAGGGCAGCGGCCCGCCGCGGCCTACTTCTTCGGCTTGACCGCGCTGGGTTTGCGCGCGGGCGCGGTGCGCTTGCCCGCCGGCTTGTCCAGCGCCGCCTCGGCCTTGAGCTTGCGCGGCACGGTGGCCTGCCCGACCAGCGGCCCGGCGGGGCGTTCGGGCCGGCCCGGGGGCTGGGCGGCCATCATGGCGGCCCCGACGATGCCGGCCTCGTTCTGGAGCTGGGCGGGCACCACGCGGCTGCGGCTCAGCTGCAGGTGCGGCAGCCACTTCTCGGGGCGCTTGCTGACGCCGCCGCCGATGACGAACAGGTCCGGGCTGAACAGCAGTTCCAGGTGTTGCAGGTACGTGCTGACGCGCCTGGCCCACTGCTTCCAGTTCAGGTCATCGAGTTCGCGGGCGCGGTCCGAGGCCCACGTCTCGGCGTGCTTATCGCGCAGCCACAGGTGCCCGAGTTCGGTGTTGGGAATCAGGGTGCCGTTCAGGATCAGGGCGCTGCCGATGCCGGTGCCGAAGGTCAGCACCATGACCGTGCCCTGCACGCCCGCGCCCGCGCCGAACTTCGCCTCGGCCAGCCCGGCGGCGTCGGCGTCGTTGATCAGGTGCACGTCGTGACCGCTCGCCTCGGTAAACAGCGTGTCGGCGTCCAGCCCGATCCAGCCCTTGTCCACGTTCGCGGCGCTGAGGGTGTGTCCGTGCTGCACGATGCCGGGGAAGGTCACGCCGACCGCGCCGGGCAGGCCGAAGTGCTCCACGAGCTGGCGCACGACGTCCTTCACGTCGGCCGGGCGGGCGCCCTCGGGCGTGGGGATGCGGACGCGCTCGGAGAGCAGTTGTCCGGTACTGGTGTCCACGGGGGCACCCTTGATGCCACTGCCGCCGATGTCGATGCCCAGGATCGCACTCATGAGCTTAGCCTATGCCACCCGGCCGGAGGGAATGTCAGGCGCCCGCAGAGGGATCGCTGGAGCTCAGCCATTCTTGGACGGGGTGTAAGTTTGGACTGCCGGGTATAGCATGAGGGCAATGGACTCTACCTCGCTGCGTGAACGCCAGAAGGAGCGGCGCCGGGCCCGCATCTACGGCGTGGCCATCGAACTGTTCAAACGCGGCGGCTTCCAGGCGACCACCGCGACCGACATCGCCCGCGCCAGCAACGTGTCCCGCGGCACCTTCTTCAACTACTACCCGTACAAGGAAGCGGTGCTGCTCGACTACGGCAGCGAGGTGATGGACCGCCTGCGCGACCACGCCGAGGCCCGGTTGCAGGAGGGCGCCGCGCCCCTGGCCGTGCTGTACGAGGTCTGGGACCGCCTGGCCGACCACAACACCAGCGAGCGCGACCTGTTCCCGCCGCTGGCCTACGAGGTGCTGAATCCCAACCCCGAGCGCGCCCGCACGGCATACCAGGCGCTGCCGCTGAGCAAGGTGATCGAGATGATCCTGCGGCCCCTGCACCAGGCGGGGCAGCTGCGCACGGACCTGAGCCTGCAGCGCATCAGCAACCTGATCGCGGACACGTACCTGATGGTCGCGCTGCGCTGGGCGGCGTACGGCACGGACCGCCCCCTGAAAGAAGAGATGCGACTGGCGCTGAACCTGCTGCTGGACGGCGCGGTGGCGCGCGAGGGCACGCCGTCCTGACCCCGACTGGCCGGCCACGCCGACGTGGAGCGCGTCCGGCGGACGCGGGAGGTACACTGGGGGCAGGAACGCGCGCGTTTCAGTTCACCCCGGAGGTTCCCTGCCATCACCCAGCCTGACCTGCGCATCGGTACGGGCCGCCAGGCTTTTCCATTCAGCCGCGGTCTGATCGTGGAATCCCTGGTGAACGCCGGGGCGCCCGCAGGCGAGGCCGCCGCCGCCGCGCGGCGGGTCGAGCAGCAGCTGCGGCTGGCGCGGCGCACGCTGGTCTCGCCCGGCGAGTTGCAGGCCCTGATGGTCGAGGTCGCGCAGGACGTGGCCGGCCCGGCGGTCGCGGCCGAGGCGGCCCGGCAGACGCCGGCCTTCGTGGACATCCAGGTCACGGCCAGGAAGGGCCAGTTGCCGTTCAGCCGCGGCGTGCTGGCCCGCACGCTCGAAGACGCCGGCCTGACCGGCCGCGAGGCCTACGCCACCGCCAGCGCGGTGGACGTGCAGCTGCGGCGGGACGGCGCGCGCAGCGTGAGCGCCGAGGACATCGACAACCGCACCGAGGAGATGCTGGAAGCCACCTACGGCGAGCACCTGCGCAGCACGTACCGGTTCCTGCGGCGCAACCGCGGCAAGCTGGGCGTGCAGGACAGTGGGGGCTCGGCCCCCACGCCGTTCTCGAAGGGCCTGCTGGTGCAGTCGCTGCTGGCGGCCGGCGTCGCGCCGGATGTGGCGCGGCGGGTGGCGCGCGTCACGCAGCGCGACCTGCGCGGCTCGGAGGACCGCGTGGTGAGCAGCCGGGTGATCCGCGAGAAGGTCGAGCGGCTGCTGCGCGACGAGGTCGGCCCGGACGTCAGCGCCCGCTACCGGCTGCTGCGCGTGATCCGCCGCCCGCCGCGCCCGGTGATCGTGCTGCTGGGCGGCGTGAGCGGCACCGGCAAGAGCTTCCTGGCGGCCGAGATCGCGTACCGCCTGGGGATCGCGCGGGTGGTGAGCACGGACTCGATCCGTGAGGTCATGCGCGCCATGGTTTCGCCCGCACTGCTGCCCACGCTGCACGCCAGCACCTTCAGCGCGTGGGAAGCGCTGCTGCCGCCCGGGGCCGCGCGGCCGGACCAGCCGGGGCGCGCGGCGCTGCTGGCAGGCTTCCGGGATCAGGTGCAGCAGGTCAACGTAGGGCTGCAGGCCGTGGTGCAGCGCAGCGTGCAGGAGGGCAGTTCGCTGGTGCTCGAGGGCGTGCATCTGGTGCCCGGCTACCTGCGCGCCGAGGCCTTCGAGGGCGCCCTGGTGATTCCCATGCTGGTGAGCCTGCCCGACGAGGAAGAGCACCGCCGCCACTTCCAGTCGCGCGACGCCGAAACCGCCGCGAGCCGCCCGATGCACCGCTACATGCGCTACTTCCGCGAGATCCGCATGATGCAGGAGGAACTTGAAGCCCTGGCCCGCAAGCAGGACGTGCCGCTGCTGGACGGCCTGACGCTGGACGAGAGCGCGGACCAGGCGGTGGACGTGGTGCTGCGCCGCGTGATGGTCGGTCTGACCCCCGCCGAACGCGCCGCCCTGCTGGGCGACGACGGCGAGACCGCCCTGGACACGTGGGCGGTGGGCAGCCCCGGCCAGTGAGGGCGGCTCCGTCAGCAGAAGGACCATCGGGAGGTTCACGGAACGGCACTCCAACCGGTGTGCCGTTTCGCCCACACTGTGGTCCGTCGCGGTGATCTGCTCTCCCCCAGATCAATGGCCGGGATTCCCCCCAATTGATCTGGTGACCGTGCTCAGGCCACGCTGAGGCGCACCTCCACGTTGCCGCGCGTGGCGACCGAGTAAGGGCACACCTGATGCGCCGCTTCCATCAGCTCGAGGCCCTGTTCGGGCGTCAGGCCGGGGAAATGGCCCTCGAGTTCCACGTCCAGCCCGAACGACAGGCCGGCGCGCTGAAGGCCCACCCGCGCGGTGACTGTGGTGCCCTCGCCCAGGTCGAGTTTCTGGCGGCGGGCGATCACGCCCAGCGCTCCCTGGAAGCACGCGGCGTACCCGGCGGCGAAGAGTTGCTCGGGGTTGGTGCCGGGACCGTCGTCGCCGCCGATGCCAGCGGGCACGCTGAGGTCCACGTTCAGGCGACCGTCGGTGGTCTTGGCGTGTCCGGCCCGGCCGCCCGTGGCGGTCGCTTCTGCGGTGTAGAGGTGGCTCACGGCCGGCAGGATGGCGTGCCGGACGTCCTGACGACCGCAGTTCAGCCCACAGGTACGGACCAGAGTCCCCGGCGCAGTTACGGCAGCAGCCGGTCGATGTGCCACCCGTCGCCCTGCCGGGCATACCGGAAACGGTCGTGCATCCTGTTCGGCCGGCCCTGCCAGAACTCCCATTCCTGCACGTGCACGCGGTATCCGCCCCAGAAGGCCGGGCGGGGAATCACCGTGCCGTGCGGGTGGCGGGCGTCCAGGGCGGCGAAGGTCGCCTCCAGCGTGGCCCGGTCGGGCACCGGCGCGCTCTGCGGGTCGCTGGCGTGCGCGGCGAGCTGCGAGTCCCGCGGCCGGACGTGGTAGTACGCGTCGGCTTCGCTGTCCGGCACGCGGCTCACCGGGCCGAAGGCGCGTACCTGCCGTTCCAGCGGCGCCCAGAAGAACACCACCTCCGCCTGCGGGTTCGCGCTCAGGTCGCGGCCCTTGTGCGACTCGAAGTTGGTGTAGAAGGTCAGGCCCTCCGGCGTGACCCCACGCAGCAGCACCGTGCGGATGGACGGGCGGCCCGACGCGTCGGCCGTGGCGAGTTGCATCGCGTACGGCTCGAGGAGGTCCGCGCCCAGGGCTTCATCCAGCCAGCCCTGGAACTGGGCGAACGGATCGGCCTTCAGGTCGGCCCGGCGCAGCTCCGCGCGGGCGTACGACAGGCGCAGGGACGTCAGGTCAGTCACGCCCGCTCCTTCAGCACCTGGCACTTCGGGCAGGAGTGGGTGCCGCGCTGCGCGAGCACGGTCTTCACGATCTCCGTGCCGCAGCGGGCGCACGGCGTGCCCTCCCGGCCGTAGGCGTGGTGCTCGTGCTGGTACGCGCCGGGTACGCCGTCGTGCTGGCGGTAGTTGCCGATACCGTCGCCCAGGCTGCTGCCGCCGGCCTCCACCGCGCGGCCCATCACGTCCCGAACCGCGCGGTACAGGCGCTTGCCCTCGGCGGCCGTGAGGCGCGTCTGGGCGGGGTGGATGCCCGCTTCCCACAGGGCCTCGTCGGCGTAGATATTGCCCACGCCGCTCACGGGCTTCTGCGACAGCAGCCAGGGCTTCACGGCGCCCGCTTCCCGTGCCAGCGCCACGAAGTCCTTCTCGCGGAAGTCGTCCGAGAGCGGTTCGGGACCCATTGCGGCCAGGGTGGGCATGCCCGCGTACTCGCCGGGCCGCACGACCGCCATCTTGCCGAAGCGCCGCGCGTCGTCGAAGTGCAGGGTGCCGGCGTCGGTCTCGAGGGTCACGCGGGTGTGCTTGCCGGGCTCCAGCCGGAAACCCCCGGTCATGCCCAGGTGCACGATGAATTCCAGGTCGTGCGGATCGCCCTCGGCGGCGTCCCCGGCGGCGAGGTGCAGCATCAGGTACTTCCCGCGGCGTGACAGGGCCTGCACGCGGCGGCCCACCGCGAGGTGCGTGTCGCGGTACTTGTGCGGGGCGTCGTGTTCGACCCGGAGGATGGTGCGGCCGCGCAGCAGCGGCTCGATGCGGCGGCGGGTGGTCTCGACTTCCGGCAGTTCCGGCATGGGGGCAGGATAGGACGCGCGCGTGCGGGATGCCGGGTGCGGCGTGACGGTTCGGCCGCGCCGCTATGCTCCGCGCATGCCCACGCTGCTCCTGACCGGCTTCGAGCCCTTCCACACGCACCCGGACAACCCCAGCGCGCACGCCGCAAGGGCGCTGGACGGCCTGGAGATCGGGGCCGTGCGCGTCACTGCGGCGCTGCTGCCGGTGGAACCCCACGCGGCCGGACGGGCGCTGGACGCCCTGCTGGACGCGCACGCGCCGGACGCGGTCCTGATGACGGGGCTGGCGGCGGGCCGGCCGCAGGTCACGCTGGAACGTGTGGGCGTGAACGTCATGGACTTCGCGATTCCCGACAACGCCGGGCAGGTCTACCGCGACGTACCCGCGTGCCCGGACGACGGCGCGCCCGCCGCGTACCTCAGCACCCTGCCGCTGCGGGCCGTCGTGGCCGCGTGGCACGCGGCGGGCATTCCCGGGCACATCAGCAACACGGCGGGCCTGTACGTGTGTAACTTCGTGCTGTACCACGCGCGGCACCGGCTGGCGCAGGCCGGGCGCTCAGCCGTGCCCTGCGGGTTCCTGCACGTGCCCGCGAACGCGGCCGTGGCGCTCGCGTGGCCCGCCGACCGGCCCGCGCTGCCCTACCTGCCGCAGGACGACATCACGCGGGCGGTGGAGGTCGCCGCGCGCACCATCGCGCAGGGGCTCTAGGGAACCGGCGCGCGGCCCGGCACCCAGCCGCCGGCCGGGCCACCGGCCCAGTGCCACTCGCCGGCGCCCGGATACGTGCTCAGGGCGGCGCGCACGGCGTCCAGCGGCACCCGGCGGGCAAAGCGCGTGCGGGCGTGCCACGCGGCCAGCGCGTCCGGCCGGCCCACACTGCGCACCACGCGCCATGCGCGGTTCACCGCGAGGTCGTACAGGGCGTCCGGGACCGCGCCGGCCGGGGCCTCGCCCTGCGGGCTGGGCTCGGTCAGGAAGGGCCGCTCGCGGGGCACGTCACGCCCGGCGATCGCGGGAGGCAAGCGCGGCGATCTGTCCGGCGTGCCACGCGGTGTGCCGGGCGTTCACGCGCAGCAGCCCGGCCACCGTGAACGCGCGGCCCGCGTGCTCGACCGCCGTGTCCAGCGCCTGCGGGCTCAGGGCGCGGGCAGCTCCGACCTCCCACGCCATCAGGCGGGTCAGGCCGGCGTCGTCCGGCGGGGCGGGGGTGCCGGTGGCGGCGGCAATGGCCGTCCAGGACTCGTGTTTGGTGGCGCGCAGGTGGGTGGTCAGCCAGCCCACGCGCGGGTGTGGCTGCCCGTCGATGGTGGCCAGGGCCGAACTCACGCTCTCCCACGGGTCGTGGTTCGCCTCGTCCAGCAGGCCAGCGAGATCGTCGGGCGTCATCGGCGGCTCCTCATGACAGCCGGTACGTGTCGCCGTCGCGGGTCAGGCGGCCCGACGCGGTCAGGCGGGCGGTCGCGGCGCGGGCCTGCTCGCCCGACAGCGGGCTGCGCGCGCTCAGGTCGTCGAGCGTGAAGCGGCCCCCATTGCGGTGGGCGAAGCGCTCCACCATGCGCTCCTGGGCACTGACGGCCGGGCGGGCGGCCTGCGCGCTGAACAGCCGCCACACCAGCGCGCCCACCACCACGCCCAGCAGCGCGGCCAGCGGGATCAGGCGGGCGGCCAAGGCTGGGTCCCCCACTTGCATCCCGACAGCCGTGAGGTGATCCCGGGCGGCCTGGATGGCGGCGCTCCCCGCCCCTGCCTCGCGCAGGTGGCGCAGAGCAGCGCGGGCACGCAGGTACGTCATGACGCCGCCCAGGTCGCCCCGCACGAAGATCACCGCGTACGCGATCAGGGCGGCCGAGCAGCCGGCGATGACAGACAAAGCGGAGCGCGGCACGTTCACCCGCCCATGCTACGGCAGGGCGCGGCGGGCAACTGGAATCAATCCTGGCGTGATGGCCGGCGGATGCGCTGCACGGCGGCGCGCACCTCGCGCTCGGCGCCCGCGTGGTCGCCCGGGGCGTAGCGGGCCGCGTGGTACGCCCGCACCACGGCGTCCAGGGCCGGGCCAAGTGCAGGCCACTGGGCGCGGGCGCGCTCGGCATACGCGCTGGGCGTCTCGCCGGGCTCACGGGGCAGGCGCAGGCGCACGGTCAGGTCGTGCAGGGCGCGGGCGGCCGGGTCGTTCGGGACGGCGAGTCGGCGGCGCCACAACGCGGCGGGCAGCAGGGCCAGGGCCAGCAGCAGCGTCAGCACCACGGCGTAGCGCGCCCCCCCCACATCGCCCAGGCCCACGCGACTCAGGAGGCTCTGCTGCTGCTCGCCGCCGTAGCCGATGATCACGTCGTCCCAGCGGTTCTGGACAGCGTCCAGGCGCAGTTGCAGGCGCTGCATGGGGCCAGGCGCGGGCGCGGCGGTCGCCTGCGGCGCGCTCAGGGCCGTCTGAACACCGGCGTTCACGCGTGCGGGCGCGATCAGGGCGGTCGGGTCGACGCGCACCCAGCCCTGCCCGGCGAGCCACACCTCGCTCCACGCGTGGGCGTCCTGCTGCCGCACGATCAGGTAGCCGCCGTCCGGGTTGAGTTCGCCGCCCAGGTACCCACCGACGATCCGCGCGGGCAGGCCGGCGGCGCGCATCAGGAAGGTGAAGGCGCTGGCGTAGTGCTCGCAGAAGCCCTGCTTCGAGTCCCACAGGAAGGCGTCCACGCGGTCGTGCCGGGGCAGGGTGGGCGGCGTCAGGGTATACGCGAAGCCGCCCCGCTGGAAGTAGGTCAGCGCGGCGCGGACGCGGTCTTCAGGCGCCAGCGAGCGCCACGTGGCGGCCAGGGCCACGGCGCGCGGGCTCTCGCCCTGGGGCAGCGCCGTGTCGTAGCGCAGCCGCTCGTCGTACTCGCGCAGGCCCAGGCGAGCGCCGCGGCTCTGCACCGTCACGCGCTGCCGGGTCGAGGGCGGGCGCACCATGAACGCTTGGAAGTTCGTGGTCATGAAGGTGCCGGCCGGCAGCGCGCTGGGCGCGTCCAGCACCGGCAGCCACGGACTGCTGGTGGGTTCCAGCGTCAGCGTGTATGTCCACGTGGGGCCGCCGAAGTCCACGCTGGCCGACGCGCTGCCCTGCCGGATCTGTCCCCAGCGCTGCCCGTCGTAGGACTCGTATACCGGGCCGCGCCAGTAGCGCGCCGAGACCGGCGGCACCGGCCCCTGGAAGTCCGCGCGGAACGCCACGTCGCGGTTCTGGGCCAGCGCGCTGTACTCGCCAGCCGTGATCTCGTTCGCCAGCCCGGTGGAGGCCCCACCCTGCACCGCCAGGTGCCACAGCGGCCCGGACGGCCGGGGGAACAGCACGAACAGCGTAATGGCCAGCGGAATCGCCAGCGCGAGCAGCGTGCCCGCCTGCGCGGCGCTGGCGGTTTCCTCCAGCGGCGGCTCCGGCGGAGCGGTCACGGTCCAGCGGGCGGCGGCGGCCAGCAGTGCCCACGCCGAGAGCACGCTGTGCAGCGCGGTCAGCGGGCCCTGCCCGAAGAAGTAGTGGGTGCTCGCCACGAACAGCGCCAGCAGGATCAGGAGGTTCGCGTCGCGGCGCGTGCGGCTCTCGGCGGTCTTGAGGGCCGCCAGCAGCGCCAGCAGGGCCGTGCCGGCGTCGCGGCCCAGCAGCGTGCCGTAGGTGCCGGCCAGCAGCGCCGCGCTCACGCCCGCGACCACGCCCAGCGCCCACGTGGGAATCGGCGCGCGGGCCCGGCGCACCCGCCAGGCGGTGTGCAGCAGCAGGCCCGCGATCAGGGCCGTGATCCACACGGGCTCGCGCAGCACGGCCGGCGCGAGCGTGAAGGCCAGCGCGATCAGCGTGGAGCGCATCGCGGACGCGCTCAGCCCGGTGGGATCGGACGTTCGGCCAACCTTCGCGGTGGGCGCGGCGGGCCGGGGCGTCACGCGGGCCAGGGCGTCCAGCGCGCGGGCGGCGTGGGCGTCGCCGGACGCGGCGGGCAGGGTGTGGCCGGGAAGGCTCAGCGCGAACGGCTGCCCGGCCGCGCGCAGCGCCGCGATCCACGCGGCCAGCCGCGACAGCCGCGCCTCGACGGTCCCGGCGCCTTCGGTGGCGTGCCACTCGAGGTGCACGGCGCGGCCCAGGGGGGCGTCCGTCTCACGGGTGAGCAGCGTGCCAGTGCGCGCCACGTGCCGCCACGACACCTGCCGCGGCGAGTCGCCGGGGTGGTACGGTCGCAGGCCGGCAAAGTCCTCGTCGCCACGCGTGCGCCGGGTGCCGTCTCCCACGCCGCCCGGAGCGTGCGGAGGCAGCGGGGGCGCGCCCACCTCCGGTGCGGGGTGGACCGTCACGTTCCAGGCCGCGTCCGGCGCGGGGCGCAGCGTGGCCTGCCAGATCGCCAGGTCGTCCAGCGCGCTCACCCGAACAGAGGTCAGCGTGAGGTCGCCGCGCACGCGGGCGGGCACCGCCACCGCCACGGCGCACGGCTCGCCGGCGCGCACGCGGGCGTTCACGTAGCGCGTATCGCCCTGACTGGTCCGCACGACCACCGCGACCGGCACGTCGCGGCCCGGCGCGCCGAAGTGCACGGTGTATACGGCCTCGCCGCCCGCGACAGCGGCGGTGGGTGCCCCCACACGGACGGTCACGCGCCGGGCCGCCCGCGCGGCCTGTCCGGACGCGACCACCCACACGCCCGCGAGCACGAAGGTCAGGCCGTAGCCGAGGCTCAGGTCGTAGTTCACGCAGCCGATCAGGGTGAGCAGCACCAGCAGCAGGTACGACAGGCCAAACTGCGTCAGGCCCATGCGGGCGCGCATCGGCCGCGCAGCAGCGGGCGACGCGGCGTCGGATGTCATGGGCGAGGCGGGCGCGGTCATGGCACCGCTCAGGGAATCGGCGTCTCGGTCAGCACGGCGCGCAGCAGGCCCGGCAGGTCGTGCGCCGGATCGCGCAGCGGCAGGCGGTGGGCGGCCAACGCCGGGAACACGGCCTGCACGTCCTCGGGGAGCGCCATGCTGCGGCCGTGCAGATACGCCCACGCGCGCGACGCAGCCAGCAGCGCCAGCAGCGCCCGCGGGCTCAGGCCCGCCGCGAAGGCCGGGTGCGTGCGGGTCGCGCGGGCCAGCAGTTGCAGGTAATCGAGCAGCGGCGCGGCGGCGTACACGCGGTCGACCTCGGCCTGCATGGCGAGCAGCGTGGCCGCGTCCAGCACGGGCGGCAGGTCACGCACCGTCACGCTGCGCCCGCCGCCCTCCAGCAGCTGCCGCTCGGCGGCCGGGTCCGGGTAGCCGAGCGTGACGGTCATCAGGAAGCGGTCGAGCTGCGCCTCGGGCAGCGGGCTGGTGCCCACGAAGGCGGCGGGGTTCTGCGTGGCGATCACGAAAAAGGGGCGCGGCAGGGGCCGGGTCACGCCGCCCTCCGACACCTGCCCCTCCTCCATGGCCTCCAGCAGCGCGCCCTGCGTGCGCGGCGTGGCGCGGTTGATCTCGTCGGCGAGCAGCACCTCGCTGAAGACTGGCCCCTCGTGGAAGCGGAAGACGCCGTTCACGCCGTCCCACACGCTCACGCCGGTCAAGTCGGCGGGCAGCAGGTCGGCGGTGAACTGCACGCGCCGGAAGTGCAGGCCGGCCGTGCGCGCCAGCGCGTGCGCCAGCGTGGTCTTGCCCACGCCCGGCTGGTCCTCGATCAGCAGGTGGCCGCGCGCGAGCAGGCACGTCAGGGCCAGTCTCACCTGGCCGCTCTTGCCCAGGATCACGCTGTCGAGCTGCGCCAGCAGGCGGCCCAGCAGGGCGGCGTGGTGACCGGCCGGGGAGTGTGCGGAGGTCACGGCGGTCATCACTGGCAGCCTACCGGGGAATGTCTGACAAAACTGCGACGCTCCTGACGCCGTTCACACGCGCTGCCAGGGCCGGCCGGCGCACGGCCCACCACGCGCCGGCAATCGCGGCCAGCACGTCCGGCAGCCACACGTTCACGCCGACCTCGTGGCCCGGCACGAAGGCCAGGTGCCACTGCAGGGCCGCGCTCCACCACGCGCACAGCGCCAGCGCCACGCCCCGGCGCCCCACCACGCGCGCGAGCGCGAAGCCCAGCAGCGCGAGCAGCAGCAGGTGCGCGGCGCGGTTCGAGAAGTTGCCCGGTAGGTCCGTGTGCAGCACGTGCCAGTCGGCGCCCACCAGCAGCAGCGCCGCCAGGATCCAGCGGCCGCAGTTGCGCCTCACTGCGCGGCTCCGGCCGGGTGCTCCACGAGTTCGATCAGGGTGCCCTGGCCCCACTTCGGGTGCAGGAAGGTCACGCGCGTCCCGGCGCGGCCCGGCGTGGGCTCCTCCCGCAGGAACCGCCCGCCACCCGAGCGCAGGCGCGCGACCTCGGCGTCCAGGTCCGTCACGCGGTACGCGGTGTGGTGCAGGCCGGGGCCGCGCTTCTCGAGGTACGTGGCGATGGGGCTGTCCGGGCGGGTGGGCATCAGCAGCTCGATCAGGGTGTCGCCCACCTGGAACGCGCGCACGCGCACGCCCTGCGACTCGACGTCCTCGTCCGGCCCCTCGGGGTGCAGGCCCAGCGCCACGTAGGGCGCGCTGCCCACGTCGAGGTCCGGAGTGGCGATGGCGACGTGGTCGAGCAGCGTGACCGGCATGCGCGCACACTACGGCATCGCCGGCGGTTTCGCCTTAATTCCCGCGCAGGGACGCCATCGACCGCAGGTACCAGTGCGCGGCCGCGCGCATCACGTCCTTGTTTTCCCCGTCCTGCACGGTCACGTGTACGGTCAGGCGGGCCTTGCCCTCGGCCGCGTAGGCGGCGTGCGCGCCGGCGATCGTCGCCGGATCGATCTGCGCGCGGGCGCTCAGGTCGCCCACGGCCCGGCCGATGTAGTGCGTGTCGAGCCGCTCGATCAGCGGCACCGCGTGCCCGAGCTGCGCCGCGAAGGCCCCGGCGAAGGCCGCGCCGCTCACCGCCTCGGCCAGCAGGAACTGTGCCGCGGCGTGGATGGTGCCCAGATGGTTGCGGTACGGCGCACTGTCCGGGCACGCGCCGGTCGCCCAGCCCACACCGACGTAGGTGATCCGCACGCCCACCGTGGCGTTCATGGGAATGGCGTGCAGCGCGTGCTGAATGGCAAGAACGGCGGGCGCGGGCAGGGCGGAAGCCTGGGGCAGGGGGTCGGACATACGGGAACCTCCGGATTTTGAACTGAGTTCAAGTATACGGAGGTCAGGGCAGGGTGCGCTGTGGACCCGGAGGCACCTGCCGTCTCGAAGCCCGGCGCCCCTGAGACTCAGGTGTACGGATCGCTCAGATACCGCCGCAGCACGGCCAGCGGCGCGTAGGTGTCGCCCAGCAGTTCGGCCTGCACGTCCCGCGCGTGCGCCCACACGGCCTGCGCCTGCTCCGGCGTGACGGCACCTGCCCCCACCGCCGCGTCCAGATCCTCGGCGTCGATGATGTGCGTCTCGATCACGCGGCCCGCGTGCGTGTCCTCCACGCGCCAGTTCCCGATCACGTCCAGGTACGCGTCGTCGGTCCAGGGCAGGCCGCCCTCTCCAACACCCTCGCCCCAGTGGATGTCGACATACACCTGCACGGGCACGCCGTCGCCGTCCAGCATGGCACTCAGGGCGCTACCCAGCGCGCCCGGCCCGCGGCCGGTCGGGTGCACGCGGACCCAGCGGTAGCCGCTGTCCAGCACGCGCAGGGTCCGCTCCCCGAACATCACGTCCAGCGGGCGGATCACGTCGTGCGCCACGAAGTCCACGATCACGTACCCCGGCAGCGTCAGCACGGTCTGGGTGTGCCGCGCCACGCGCGCCCACGGGCGCAGATCGAAGACCTTGCGTTTCACGCGCCCGGCACCCGCCCCAGGTCCCGCACGGCGCGCAGCATCAGGTCGCCCTCGACCGCCTGCACGCGGGCCTTGAGACTCTCCAGCGTGTCGCCGGGCTGCACGGGCACGCGGGCCTGCGCCAGCACCGGCCCCTCGTCGATGCCCTGCGTGACGAGGTGCACGGTCGCGCCGGATTCCGTGTCGCCGCTGTCCAGCACGGCCTCGTGCACGCGGTCGCCGTACATGCCGCGCCCGCCGTGTCGGGGCAGCAGGCTGGGGTGGATGTTCACCACGCGGCCCGCGTAGTGCGTCAGCACGCGCGGCCCGAGTTCGCGCATGTAGCCGCTGAGCACCAGCGTGTCCGCGCCGGCCTGCGTCAGCGTGTCCAAGAGCGCACGGTCGAGGTCGTCCGGGTCGGGGTGGGTCGCGCCGCTCAGGTGGGCCGTGGCGAGGCCCGCCTCACGGGCCCACAGCAGCGCGGGCGAGCGGCTGTTGTTGCTGACCAGCACGACCGGTTCGGCGTCCAGGCGGCCACCACGGCACGCGGCCGTCAGGTGCCGCGCGGCGCTGCCCCCGTGCGACGCGAGAAAGCCCAGCTTCACGCGGCCAGCCTCATGCCTGCCCGAGTTCCTGCAGCAGGTACGCGCTGGTCAGGATGCCGTTCTCGAAGTCCTGAACGGCGAAACTCTCGTTGGGGCTGTGCGGCGCGTCCTCGTTCAGGCCCATGTCCACGAACAGCACCTCGGTCTTCAGGATGTCCGCGAAGGCCGCCACGATCGGAATGCTGCCGCCGGTGCGCGCGAACACGGCGTCACGGCCATACACGCGCCGGAGGGCCGCGTTCGCCGCAGTGATATACGGGCTGTCGGTGCGGAACTTCATGGGCTGCCCGCCGTGGTGCGGCACGACCTCGGCGCGCACGCCGGCCGGCGCGATCTGCGGCACGTACTCCGTGATCAGCCGGGTGATGCGCTCGGGGTCCTGGCCGGGTACCAGGCGCATGGACACCTTTGCGCCCGCCTTGGCGGCGATCACGGTCTTGCTGCCCTCGCCCTGGTAGCCGCCCCAGATGCCGTTGACGTCCAGCGTGGGGCGGCCCCAGATGCGCTCCAGCACCGAGTAGCCCTCCTCGCCGGGCAGGGCCGGCACGCCGATGCTCGCGGCGAAGGCGGCGTCGTCGTGCGGCAGCGAGGCCCACATGGCCCGTTCCTGCTCGGTGAGGGGCTCGATGCCGTCGTAGAAACCGGGGATGGTCACGCGGCCGTGCTCATCTTTGAGCCGCGCGATGATCTCGCACAGTGCGTTGATGGGGTTGGGGGCCGCCCCGCCGTACGAGCCGCTGTGCAGGTCCCGGTTGGCGCCCTGCACGTGGATCTCCACGTAGCTCAGGCCGCGGATGCCGTAGGTGATGGTGGGCACGTCCGCGGCGAAGCGGCTGCCGTCGCTGATCAGGATCACGTCGGCCCTGAGCTCGTCGGCGTGTTCCTGCAGGTACGGAATGATGCTGGGGCTGCCGATCTCCTCCTCGCCTTCAAGCAGGAACTTCACGTTCACCGGCAGGTCGCCCTGCGCGAGCAGCAGTTCCACGCCGCGCACGTGCGCGTAGGCCTGGCCCTTGTCGTCGGTGCTGCCGCGCGCATAGATGCGGCCGTCGCGGACGGTCGGCTCGAAGGGCGGCGACACCCACTCCTCCAGCGGGGCCTCGGGCTGCACGTCATAGTGACCGTAGATCAGCACGGTGGGCTTGCCCGGTGCGTCCAGCCGCTCGGCGTACACGACCGGGTGCTTGGCTGTGGCGTCCACGCGGGCGGCGAAGCCCAGCGTGCCCAGCTTGGTTCGCAGCCACTCCGCGGCGCGCACCACGTCGGCCGCGTAGGCAGGATCGGCACTCACCGAGGGAATACGCAGCAGGTCGAACAGTTCCGCGCGGGCCGCGTCGCGGTCGAGGTGGGAAGCCAGGTCGGTCGTCATGCCGGGATGATAATGCGCCCGCCTGCACGCCCGGCCCGCCCGCCCGGACGACGCGTGTGGTGCGGCGGGATTCCGTCGTCACACGGATTTCATCAATCCTGCTTCCCGTATACTCAGGTCCGGTTATGGCCTCGGACTCCAAACATCGCCCTGTGTACGTCATCTCAGTGGCGGCGGAACTGGTGGACATGCACCCCCAGACCCTGCGGCTGTACGAGCGCAAGGGCCTGATCCGGCCGGGCCGGTCCAGCGGCAAGACCCGGCTGTACTCGGAACGCGACATCGATCACCTGCGTGAGATCCGGCGCCTGACCCAGGAACTCGGTGTGAACCTCGCCGGCGTCGAGGAGGTCATGCGCCTCCAGCACGAACTCGACGACCTCCAGGGCGAGTTCGAGGCCGAGATCGAGCGCCTGGAGGGCGAGCTGCGCGGCCAGGCCCAGGCCCTGCCCGAGGGCGGCGCCCGCACCGATCCCAAGGACCGGCCGGTGTACGTGATCTCCATCGCGGCGGAACTGGTGGACATGCACCCCCAGACCCTGCGGCTGTACGAGCGCAAGCAGCTCATCCGGCCAGGCCGGTCCAGCGGCAAGACCCGGCTGTACTCGGAGCGCGACATCGAGCACCTGCGCGAGATCCGCCGCCTGACCCAGGAACTCGGCGTGAACCTCGCCGGCGTCGAGGAGATCATGCGCCTGCGCCACGAGCTCGACGGCGCCCGCTCGCACCTGGAGGGCAACGTGCGCCGCCTGCAGGACGACCTGTCGGAGCGCATGACCCGCCTGCGTACCCTGCCGCCCGCCAGCAGCGAGTCCGCCTCGGACGGGCCGCAGGACCCCGACGAGGACGACGCCCCGGACGGGCGCCCGTGACGCCCCTGTGGGTGGTCGGTGATGTCCACGGCGCCTACGACTCGCTGCGCTCCCTGCTGCTCGGCGCCGGCCTGATCGACCATGACGACGCGTGGCACGGCGGCCCCAGTCACCTGGTCTTCCTCGGCGATTACCTGGACCGTGGGCCGCGCGGCATGGACGTCGTCCGGCTGGTGCGCCGCCTGGAAGGTCAAGCGCCGGCCACCGGCGGCCGGGTCACGGCGCTGATCGGCAACCACGAGGTGATGTTCCTGGCCGCGCAGTCCTTCCGCGCGCAGGACCCTGGCGACACGCTGGGTTTCCTCGACTACTGGCGCAGCAACGGCGGCCAGAACAGCGACGCCGCGCAGGTGCAGGTCACAGACCTCGACTGGCTGCGCGCCCGCCCGGCCCTCGCCCACGCCGGGGAGTGGCTGCTGATGCACGCCGACAGTCCGTTCTACCGCCGCCTGGGCCGCAGCGTGGAGGCCGTGAACCGCTCCGTGCACGCCCTGCTGCGCAGCCCCGACCCCAAGCTGTGGAGCACCTTCCTCAACCACTTCGCCGACCGCTTCGCCTTCACGGATACCGACGCGCAGGCCGTCGCCACGGGCCTGCTGGGCACGTACGGCGGCGCCCGCGTGGTGCACGGCCACACGCCGGTGTACGTCCTGAACGACGAACTCGGGCTCGACACCGACATGGACGAGCCGCTGCCCATCACCTACGCGGACGGCCTGTGCGTCGCCGTGGACAGCGGCATGGCGTACCGCGACGGCGCCGGCTTCATCGTCCGCCTGGACGACGTGGGCGTGGCGCAGACCGTCGCGCTCGGCACGGACCTCGGCGATTTCTGAGGCGGCCGGTACAGGCCGCGTCTGACGAGCTGACTGTCGAGCGGCGTCAGCCCTGTGGCCGGTGCATGCACCGTCAGACCACCCCGCCTCAGTTCATCCGGCGGTGCCGTTCGGCCTCGAAGCGCGCCACCTCGGCCGCGCCGGAGACCTCGCGCGCCATGTCCAGGCGCAGTTCCTCGGTCTCCGTATCGGACGGATCGATGTCCAGGATCGCGGTGGCGAGCAGCACCACGCGCCGGTACTCGCGGGCTAGGCGCGCCGCGCGCAGTTCGCCGTGCAGCGAGCCCAGCAGCGCCTCGCGGATGTGAATGCGCTGCTCGTCCGCCCACTCGCTGCCCTCGAGGTTCGGCAGGAACTCGCCCTTGTACGCGGCCACCGCTGCGGGGACCTGCCCGTTCGCCACGAGTTGCAGCACGCGCTGGCTGTCGAGGATCACGGTCGCCTTGCTGCTCAGGCGGTAGTCCGGCGCCTGGTGCGCGCCCTCGACCAGGATCACGTCCGAGCCGATCGCCTCGCGGATATCCGAGATGCATTGCCGGAAGTACGATGCGGCCTTTTTCGGGTCGCGCTCGGGCCACAGGTCCGTGATCACCGTCTGCCGGGTGCTGCGCGGGTGCATGGCCAGGTACGTCAGCACGGCCACGCTGCCCCGCACCCGCAGGGTGCACGGCACGCCGTCGCGCAGCACGAGTTCCTGCCCCAGCGTCATGACCTCCAGGCGCATGCCGCTGGTGAACAGGTCGTCGCGCATGTTGCCACTCAGGTGTGAAGCGTCCTCCAGGGCGGCTTCCAGCAGCGGCGCGAGGTTCGGGCTCAGGCGCGCGAAGGCCAGCATCTCCTCGAGTTCGCGCAGTTCCGGCGCGATCGTGGCCTGGGTCTGCGCCCTGGGCTGACCGGCCAGTTCCAGCAGGGCCTCCGAGAGCAGATCGGAGCAGCGGCCGAGGTCGTTCATCATGTAGGCGCTGTACGCGGCCAGCAGGAGCGCGCGGGTGGCGTCGGTCATGGCGCCGCGTCGCTGGGCTTCTTCCCTGGCCTCCAGAAGCATCCGGTGGGCGCTCGCCGCATCGCCCCGGCGCAGGGTCATCATGCCCAGGACGACGCGGCTGTGCAGCGACAGGTTGGGCGCGACCGTGCGCAGGCGTCCCATGGTGCGCACGGCCAGGGCATGCTCGCCGATCCGGCTCTGATGGTTGGCCAGGTGGTTGAGGGCATGCTCGGTCACCTGTGACTCGCCTATTGCCGCACTGCGGTCTGCCAGGCCCGCGAGCAGGTCCTGGTACCCGCCGTAATCGCCGGTCATCAGCATGATGTTCGCCCGGCGTGCGTCGAGATGCAGGCCCATGTAAGCGTCCTGTAAGCCCTCTGCGATAGCTTGAGCCCGTTCCAATGACTCAAACGCGGCGTCAAACTGACCACACTCAATCTGCACATCGACCAGAGTGCATATCGCCGCAAGGAGCGGCCGCTGGTTGTGCTCCTGGGCCAGCGTGGGAATCGCCGAGTCGAGCAGTTTCATGGCCGTGGCGTAGTCGCCATGCACCGAGTGACTGGCGGCCAGCGTATGCGTGATGCGCGCGGCCATGCGCCGGTCGCCCAGGGCGAGATACCCGCGCCTGGCTTCCTCCATCGCACGCACCGCGCCGTCCTCGCCCATCTGTTCCAGGGTCACGCCGTACCAGCGCAGCGCGCGGTAGCGCAGCTCGCCGCCGAGGGTGGGCAGCAGGTCGCGGAAGTGCTCGGCGGCCCGACGGTTCTGGCCGGTGGCCCGCAGGAAATTGCCGAACTCCACAGCCGCTTCCTCGTTACCCAGCGCCATCGCCAGTTCGAGGGGTTCCTCGCAGGACGCGAAATTCGCGGTTCTCAGGAGTGAGATGCCCAGGATCGCCAGCTCGTCTGCGCTCAGGCCGGGACGACCGTGAAGAGCTGTTAATACAGCTCCGTAATCGCCGCCTTCAAATGCAGATTGCACGTGTCCAGAAGGCATAAATCGCTCTTTCACAACCCCTCACCTAAGATACATCCATGACCAAGTCCCTGCGGGCGGCCCTCGGCCTCACCTTCGCACTCCTCGTGACCGCCGCGAGCGCTGTCCCAGTGGGCGGCTACGGCCTCGAGAAGAGCGCTTCGACCTCGACCTCGCTCAGCAAAGCCAAGTAAGGACGGAGGGACGACCATGAGCATAGCGTACTCGACCTACCCGGCCCGCGCCCGCCAGAACGGCACCGACGCCAAGCCCGCCGCGCCCCTTGCCCGTTCGATCACCGACGTGCACGCCTCGAATGTTCGCCCCGCCACCAGCGGCGTGCTCTCCAACCGCATGGACGCCCTGACGCTTCAGGTCGGCCGCCTAGCCTGCTACGGACTGGAATAAGCATGTACGACGGCGCGCTCAGACCATTCGACGACCGTCTCCCGGAGACGTTCACTCGGCTGTCGCAGGCGCCGGACGCAGTGGTGCAGGACACCTTCGAGGAGGCGTGCAGCTGGATCAGGACGCTGCTCGGCCGACCCGCAGAGGGACATGAGCGGCAGGTCACGATGCTGGCGCTGCGCCTGGCCCTGGAGGCTGGAGAAGTCCGCACGACCCTGGGTATCCGCCAGGTGATCTGGGCAGGCATGCTGCACGACATCGGCAAATCGGCCATCGACCCGCGCATCACCAACAAGCCCGCCACGCTGTCCGCGCAGGAGCAGGACATCATGCGGCAGCACCCGACGCTGGGCCGCCGGCTGGCCTCCATGGCCCCGGATGTGGACGCGGAGATCCTGAACGCAGTGCAGCACCACCATGAGCGCTGGGACGGCCTGGGCTACCCGGCCGGACTGATCGGCGAGTCGATCCCGGTCCTGGCAAGAATCCTGAAGGTCACGGACGTGTACGACGCCCTGGTGACGGACCGGCCGTACCGTGCGGCGTGGTCTCCGGACGAGGCCGTGGCGTACCTGATGGATCACTCGGGCACGGATTTCGACCCGAGGCTGGTGCGGATCTTCGTGCATCAGGTGTTGCAGGTCTACGGTCACTGAGCAGGCGTTTGAAGCAGGTCCTTTTACTGAGCTGAACAACACGAGAGCCGGGCACCCTCCCTTCGGAGCGGTGCCCGTTTTGCTGCGCTGGCGCTCAGGAGCGACGGGCGCGGATGGGACCGAGCGGCGTAACGCGCACGTCCCGCAGGGCGGCGGCCAGGTCCGCAGCCGTGCAGCGCGCGTCGTGGGGATGCGCTTCCAGGGTGACGTCGCCGAGCCGGGCGACCGGCCACGCGCGGATCGTCCAGCCGGGCACGCGCACGGGCTGGTCCGCCGGGCCGTCCAGGACCGCTTCGAGGACGAAGGTGGGTCCGGTCACGGCGTTCGGGGCGAGGTTCTGCGGCAGGTGCGGCCGGGGGGTGGGGACGAACAGGGTCATGGTGAACCTCCTGCCCTGAGTGTGCGCCGGCAAGGTCGGTTCAGGACATCGGGTGCGGCGGGTACGTGGGAAGGCAGGAATCGGCTTTCCCGATGGGGAAGTGACCGCCGGAGGCATACAGTGGAGTATGGCCACCGGCAAGTCCACTCCCCACCCGACCCTGTCGCAGTTGCGGGCGCTGCTCGCGGTGGCGGACGCCGGCGGGTTCAGCGAGGCGGCGGCGGAGCTGGGCGTGTCTCAGTCGTCGCTGAGCGAGGCGGTGGGCAAACTCGAGGACGTGGTGGGCCGGCCGCTGCTGCGGCGCTCTCCAGCCGGCACCGTGGTCACGCCGGCGGGCGCGCGGGTGCTGGCGCATGCCCGCACGGCGGTGCAGGCGGCCGGCGACGTGCTGCTGGCCGCACAGGACGACCAGGCGCTGTCGGGGGTGCTGCGGGTGGCGTCGTTCCGCTCGACCGCCACCCACCTGCTGCCGCCGGTGCTGGCGGCGTTCCGGCGCGAACACCCGGACGTGACGGTGCGGCTGCTGGACGGCGAGGCCGACGGCGGCGGCGAGGCCCAGGTGAGGGACGGACAGGCCGACCTCGCGCTGGTGGTGGGCGAGGAGATGCCGGGCCTGCGCCTGACCCCGCTGCTGGACGACGAATACCTGTTCGTGGCGCCGGAGTCGCGCGGCACCCAGCCGGTCACCTTCGAGGAGGTGGCGGGCTCGGCGCTGCTGCTGCCGCCCGGCCTGAACTCGTGCCACGTGCGCGTGCAGTCGTACCTGCGGCCCCTGGGCATCAGTCCGGCGGCCGTGACGGAGATCGATCAGGACAGCGTGATCCTGGGCATGGTGCGCCACGGCCTGGGCGTGACGGTGATGCCGCGCCTGGCGCTGCTGCCGCTGCCGGACGGTCTGGTGGCCCTGCCGCTGCCGCAGTCGCTGACCCGGCCGCTGGCGGTCGCTGCCCTGCCCCACCGGGCGCACCTGCCGGTGATCCGGACCTTCACGGCGGCCCTGGTGGCGTCGCTGGGCGCGCCGGACACCCGGATGGGCAGCGCGTGGCGCGCGGGAGCCGCTCTGCTACATTGAGGGCATGACGGCGCAGCGCTCCCTCCTCCAGTGTTGCTCTCCCCTGCGGTAAGCAGCTTCCGCCTGCCCGGCCGCGCCCCGACCTCGTGGCGCGGTTTTTCTGTTGCCCCAGCCGCCAAGGAGCCCCGATGACCCGACCGCCCCAGCCCACCCCTGCCCCGTCCCCCAGCGCGGGCCGCCGCGCGCCCGACCCCGACATCGTCCTGTACGACACCATGCAGCGCAAGAAGGTCCGCTTCACACCCACCACGCCGGGCCGGGTGGGCATGTACCTGTGCGGACCGACCGTGTACAGCGACGCGCACCTGGGGCACGCGAAGAAGGAGGTGGCCTTTGACGTGATCCGCCGGGCGCTGATGCACTTCGGGTACGCGGTGCGCTACGTGGCCAACATCACCGACGTAGGCCACCTCCAGAACGACAGCGACGACGGCGAGGACAAGATCGCCCGCCGCGCCGCGCTGGAACAGCTCGAACCCATGGAGGTCGCGGACAAGTATTTCTGGTCGTTCGTGAAGGACATGGACGCCCTGAATGTCCTGAAACCCAGCATCAACCCGCGCGCGACCGGGCACATCGGCGAGCAGATCGCGCTGATCCAGGAGCTGATCGAGCGCGGCCACGCGTACGAATCGGCCGGCAGCGTGTACTTCGACGTCAGAAGCTGGCCGGAGTACGGCAAGCTCTCGGGCCGCCGGCTGGACGACCAGGAAGAGGGCACCCGCGAGGCCGTGCGCGAGGACAAGCGCGATCCGCGCGATTTCGCGCTGTGGAAGCGCGCCGAGCCGGAGCACATCATGCGCTGGGACTCGCCGTGGGGCGTCGGCTTTCCCGGGTGGCACATCGAGTGCTCGGCCATGAGCCTGAAGTACCTGGGCGAGGGGTTTGACATCCACGGCGGCGGCCTGGACCTCCAGTTCCCGCACCACGAAGCCGAGATTGCGCAGGCCGAGGCGGCCGGACATCCCTTCGCGCGTTACTGGATGCACAACAACATGCTGACCATTGGCGGCGAGAAGATGAGCAAGAGCAAGGGCAATTTCACGACCATCCAGGACGTGCTTGCGCAGCACGACCCGATGGTGGTGCGCTTCCTGCTGGTGGGCAGCCACTACCGCTCGGTGACCGAGTTCAGCGAGGAGGCCTTCGAGGGCGCCCGCAACGGCTACCGCCGCCTGGCCGAGGCGCTGGGCGAGGTCGAGCGCCGCGTGAAGGACGCCCCGGCCGGCGCGGACGCGGCGCTGGACGCGAAGGTCGCCGCGCACGTGCAGGCCTTCGAGGACGCCATGCGCGACGACTTCAACACGCCCAAGGCCGTGGCCGCCCTGTTCGGCCTGACGACCGACGTGAATGCGGCGCTGGGCGCCGGCACGCCCGGCCGGGACACACTGGAGCGCGTACAGGCCGCGTACCGCACGCTGGGTGGGGACGTGCTGGGCCTGTTCGCGGACGGCCACGGCGCCGCGCGCGGCCAGGACGACGCGCCGGTCGTGGACGCCCTGATGGACGTGGTGCTGCGCGCCCGGCAGCACTACCGCCTGAGCAAGCAGTATTCCGAGGCGGACGAGCTGCGCAGGACCCTGGCCGACGTGGGTGTGACCGTCGAAGACACCAAGGACGGCCCCCGCTGGCGGCGCTGAGTCCTTGATTTTGCCCGCCCAGGGCCACGTCCCCGCTCCATGAAGGGACTCTAGCCATCTTGTCAGGAAGCGGCAATGCAAAGCCTGTACAGTGTGGTTCGAGCGGTGGCAACACCCTCATCCTTCCCTCCTCAGGACACGCCACCCCCCCCTTGGGCGTGTCCTACTTTTTGTGCTGTGGCGGCATGTGGCGCTGTCCGGCGCGGCAAGGTGAAACCGCGATTACCTGCGGTTCATGCGGGCGCACGGGGCGGGGGTACACTCCACACATGCTGCCGCCACTGGTCAAACAGGTGCTCGACAATTTCAACCTCGATGTCGATCCCGCGCGGTCGCAGGACGAGAACGTCGACGAGGTGATCAAGAGCGCCGCGCTGCTGGCCGGCGCGATCGCGGTGGAACCCATTCCCTTCGCGGACATCCTGCTGATCACGCCCGTGCAGGCCAAGATGGTGCTGCACATCGGCAAGATCTACGGCTTCGACATCACGCCGGAGCGGTCCCTGGAGATCGCGCGGGAACTGGGGGTGACGGTCGCATACGGCGTCGCGGCCCGGCAGGTGATGCGCGGCCTGGCCAAGCTGGCGCTGCCGGTCATCGGCGGCCTGATCACCGCGCCGGCCGTGTACGGCTGGACCTTCGCCCTGGGCCGGGTCGCGCAGAACTACTTCGAGCGCCGCCGCCAGGGCCTGCCGGATTCGCGCGAGCAGCGCGTGCAGATCGTGCAGGAAGCCAAGCAGCAGTCCCGGCGGGTGCTGCCCAGCGCGCAGGACTTCACGGACCTCGCCAGCGAACTGCGCCGCCGCGCGGAATCCAAGAACCAGGGCAGCGGACCGAACGGCCCCAACTGACAGCCGGTCCGGCCCCGACCGGTCGACTCACGGCACCGCGATGCGCTCGACCCGGGCGCCCAGCCCGGTCAGCACCTCGTACTCGATGGTGTCGCCCCAGCCGGCCACGTCGGTGACGGTGATGCCCTGCTCGCCCCACAGGTCGATCCACTCGCCGGTCTGGACGTCTAGGCCGCTCACGTCCACCATGAACTGGTCCATGCAGATACGGCCCAGCACCGGCCGGCGTTCGCCCCTCACGGTGACGTGGGCGCGCAGCGTGGCGTTCCGCGGGTAGCCGTCGGCGTAGCCCATCCCGACCGTGGCGAGGCGCAGGTCGCGCGGCGCGGTGTACAGCCCGCCGTAGCTGACCGTCTCGCCGGCGTGGGCGTCGTGCAGGAAGGTCACCTGGGCCTGGAGGCTCAGGACGGGGCGCAGCGGCAGCACGCCGCGCAGGTGCGGCGGCGCGAAGCCGTACGACGCGAGGCCGGGCCGGGCCAGTGCCATGCCGGGCAGCGCGCCCAGGCTGAGGATGCCGCCGCCGTTCGAGGCGTGAGCGAGCAGCGGGGGGAGGCCGGAGAGGACCGTCTGGAAGCGCCGGAACTGCTCGTGCGCGAAACTCAGGTCCGGTTCATCGCTGGTGGCGAAGTGGGTGTACGCGCCCTCCAGCACGCCGCGCTCGGCCAGGCGCTGGCCGACGGCCACGGCGTCCTCGGGGCGGGCACCCAGGCGGTTCATACCGGTGTCCACCTTCAGATGCGCGCGGGCATGGCCCGGCAGGGCGTCGGCCTCGGCCAGCGTGGCGACGGGCAGCCGCACGCCCAGGTCCGCCAGGGCCGGCACTTCCTGCGGCGTGGGGGGCGTGAGCAGCACGACGGGCTTGCCGAGGTCGAGGGCCGCCAGCGCCTGCGCCTCGCGCGGCACGGCGACCGCGAAGCCCCACACGTGCGGCGAGGTCGCGGCGTGCCGGGCGACGATCTCCAGCCCGTGGCCGTAGGCGTCGGCCTTCACGGGCAGCAGGAGCGGCACACCTGCCCGGCCGGACAGGGCCGCGAGGTTCTCCAGCAGGGCCGAGCGCGAGACCAGGGCGCGGGCGCGGGCCGCGAAGGCCGGCACCGTCACCGGAGCGCCTCAGCGGAACAGCGGCGGGGGGTCGTCAGGCGCGCCAACTCGGACATGGGGGCCACTGTAGCGCGCCCTGCGGCGGGGCCGGGCGGCCCGTGTATCCTCCATTCAGCCATGCCGATGCCCCTGTACCGCTCCGTGATCGCCGTGCTGACCGTGCTGGGGGCCCTGCTGGGAGCGGGCCACGCGCAGGGTCAGGTGGTGGGCGTGCTGCCCCTGGTGTCGGTCGGTCAGAAGTGGCCCCAGGCGCAGGAATCCTACGTGATCCGCGTGTCGCCGCAGGACGCCGGCAAACCGATTGGCCTGGAGGTCTACAGCCCGACGTTCAACCTCGCGGACTACGTGGACGGCCGGCGCAGCGCCGGGTACTTCGGGGACGAGCTGTACAAGAAGAACGAGGTGTTCCAGAGCACCTTCACGCTGAGCGGTCCGGGCGGCCCGGTGGTGGAGCGGAAGTACGGCATGAACCGCGAGCACACCTGGGAGAGCGTGTTCGCCGGGGGTCTGCCCGCCGGCACGTACACCCTGAAGGTGGTGAGCAGCGGCGACGGCAAGAACTCCTTCGCGCTGCGGGTGGCCGCGCCCTTCGTGCTGGAGACCAGCGACTTCAGCGTGAACGCCCGCGCCAGCGAGAAGGCAGCGGTGCTGGCCGCGACCCTGAACGTCACGCCGGACTGGGTGGGCAGGGCGGTGGCCCTGCAGAACTACGACATCGACGGTCCCGGCGAGGCCGAGACGTGGGTGATCCAGCCCGGCGGCGCCCGCGTGAACCTCAAGGTCAGCGGCAACGGTGAGACGGTCACGGACAGCTTCACGGTCACGCCCGCGCTGGTGGGCACGTGGCAGATCTACATCCGGGTGCTGCCCACCACCAAGCAGTACAGCAACGCGATCCGCTACTCGTTCCGGCTGGACGGCCAGCCGGTGCGGGCGCAGGTGGGCGGCTTCGCCCCGCCCGACGGCCTGAAGATCAGCAACCAGCTGCTGGTGGACGTGCTCGACCCGCAGGGCCAGCCGATTCCCGGCGCGTCGTACACGCTGGTGGGGGACTCGGTGGTGCGCCCGCAACTGCCGCCCGGCTACGTGCCGGTCAGCGCGAGCATCGTGCAGGGCAGCGGGAACATCACGTCGGCGGCCGAGGTGCGCTTTCAGCCGGGCTTCACGAAGGTGCGCTTCGTGGCGCGCCCGCCGTCCGGGCGCCTCACGGTCGACGCCGTGGCGATCTACGGCACCCAGCGCATTCCGCTGACCGGCACGCCCTTCGAGGTGGCGGGCCGCACCCTCAGCACGCCGGGCACGGTGCCGCTCGCGCCGGGCGACTACGCGGTCAAGCCGGGCGCGGTGCCGGGCACGACCGTCAGCCCGCCACTGCCGGGGCACGTGACGGACAGCGCCACCTCGCGCGTGACCATCGAATACCGCGTACAGACTGACATCACCCTGGTGACCAGCCCGGACATCGTGAACGCCTGCGACGTCACGCAGGTCACGGCGACCGCGCGCACGGACTTCCCACAGCGCCTGCCGGGCCGCCTGAAACTGAGTCTGCCCAGCGGGTGGAGCACCGATTACCCGCTGGAGGCGCCCGGGGAGTTCAGCGCGGGCCTGCCCCTGCGCCTGAAGGTGCCGGTGCGGGTGTGCCGCTCGGACAGCGCCGAGGCGATCCTCGATCCCATCGACCTGCGGACCACCGGCGCGGCGCGCGTGCGCAGCCCCGGCGGATCGAACGTGACGCGCAACGTGCAGGGCGGCGCGCGCGCCAGCCTCGCCAAGACGCTGGACGCCGTTGGCGGCGGCTACACCGTGACGCTGCGGCTGGCGGTGGACAGCGCGCTGACGAACGTGCGCGTGATCGATCCGCTGCCCAGCGGCGCGGCGCGCACGAACCTGAGCGTGGAAGGCCCGGCCGGCACCGCGCCCAGGGCCCGCTTCGACGGCGACGCGGTCGTGCTGGCGCAGGTCGTGCCGGGCACGTACGTGGTGACCTACACGCTGGTGTCGGACCAGCCGGCCGACCGCGTGGGCACCGTCCCCGACCTCGACTGGTAAGCGCGACACACTGACTCGCCGCGCATCCCGGTCTCACCGCGGGACGCTACGCTGGGGGCATGAAGAGGGCCCTGCTGCCGCTGACCGCACTTGCCCTGGTGGGCTGCGCCGCGCCGGCCGCGCCGACGCCCACGGTCGAGCTGCTGGGCGCCCCGACCACCCTGAACATCGGCGGGACCGCCGTGACCGCCCAGGCCACGCCCAGCGTGCAGGGCGGCACGTTCAGCGTGCTGGTGCGCCTGACCTCGAATCGCCCCCCGGTGCCGAACATGACCGTGACCGGCGTGTACGTGGTCACGGGAAGCGGCGTGTGGAAGGGCGCGGTGGGCGCCGACCAGCGGGCCGCGTGCGCACGGAACGCCTGCGTGCTGGGCACCGCTGCGGGCGGCGCCACGGGCCTGCGGGCCGGGCAGACGGTGCAGGTCGTGGCGCGCGTGCAGGACGCGCGGGGCCGGGCGCTGTGGCTGCGCGCCCCGGAAGTGAAGATCAGCGACGGCACCTGAGCGCCGCGGGAGCGCGCCGCCGGCTCACTCGCGGTCGTCGTATTCGTGGAGCAGCAGGGCGTCGGGATCGCCGTTGGGGTGGTGGTGGCGGGCGACCAGGCGGGCCACGCGCGGCCGCGCCCCCGCATGGGCGAGCAGACGCGCCCCGAGTTCCGGGTGGTGCGCGCGGATGCCGATGGCCCCGATGGGCGGCAGCACCCGCGCCAGCCGGTTGGGAATCAGGCCGACCAGCACCCGCTCGGCCACATGGTACGGGCGCAGGCTCTTGCCGCAGTCGTGCAGCAGGGCGGCCGCCACGACCTCCGGCGCCGCGCGGGGGTGGTCGCGCAGCAGCGAACGGGTCACCCGGCACGCGTGCTCGCGGTCACGGGGGTCCATGGCGGCGTACACCCGCGCCTCGCCCGGCGTGAGCTGCGCGGCGGCCCAGGTGTCGTCCGGGTGGGCGCGGTCCACGTGCACGCTGCGCCACAGGCGGCGGGCCTTGGCCGCGTAACCCCGCGCCTTGCGCAGGGCGCGCTGAAGCAGGGTGCGGTGCGGCATGGCCCGAGCATACGGCCCGGGTGCCCCCGGCGCGCCACGACCGGATTCCCCCAGCGGGTGACAGCGCTGGAACCGCTCCCAGCGGGCCGCGCCGGGTGACGCGTGTTACGGTCCTTGCATGACGACCAAGCGGCCGGCGGCAGGAGAGGTCTCGCAGAGTTTCGAGCACGCGCTGGTGCTGGAAACCGCCCGCGTCACCGAGGGCGCCGCCCTGGCCGCCAGCCGCTACCTGGGGCTGGGTGACAAGAACGCCGTGGACGGCGCGGGCACCGAGGCCATGCGCGGCCTGCTGAACTCGCTGGACATCCGCGGCACCGTCGTGATCGGCGAGGGCGAGATGGACGAGGCCCCCATGCTGTACATCGGTGAGCAGGTCGGCCACGGGCAGTACGAGGTGGACATCGCAGTCGACCCGGTCGAGGGCACCGAGGTGACGGCCAAGGGCCTCCCCAACGGCCTGGCCGTGATCGCCCTGTCCGAGCGCGGCGGCCTGATGCACGCGCCGGACTGCTACATGGACAAGCTGATCGTGCCGCCGCCCGCCGCCGGGCGCGTGAACCTCGAGTGGCCGGTCGAGGCGAACCTGAACGTGATCGCGCAGAGCCTGGACCGCGAGGTGGACGACCTGATGATCACCATCCTCGACCGCGAGCGCCACGCCGACCTGATCCGCCGCGTGCGCGCCACGGGAGCGCGCGTCAAGCTGATCGGGGACGGCGACGTGGTCGCGGGCCTCGCGGTGGGCGTGCGCGGCACCGGCGTCCACGCGCTGATGGGCTCGGGCGGCGCGCCCGAGGGCGTGCTGTCGGCGGCGGCGTGCAAATGCCTGGGCGCGGAGATCCAGGGCCGCTTCCTGGCCGAGGACGACGCGATGCGTGAGCGCTTCCGCGAGATGGGTGTGGACGAGCACCGCGTGTACCGCACCAACGACCTCGCCCCGGGGAACCAGATGGTGTTCAGCGCGACCGGCATCACCTACGGCGAGCTGCTGAACGGCGTGCGGCGCTTCTCGGGCGGCGCGCGCACCCACACGCTGGTGATGGGCTACGCCACCCGCGTGGTGCGCTTCATCGACTCGGTGCACCTCGAGGACGACAAGGCCCGCGTGACCATCCGGGTCTGACATCGGTCTTCCGTTCCGTTGAAGGGTCAAAAGCCGCCCTTCAACTCCACTCCAACCAATGTCTGTCGCGGTGACTCGCTCCGCTCGCCCCACATCAGTTGAAGGACATAATCTTCAACTGATGTGGGTACCGCTATGAGAGCCCTGCCCGCTCACTCCAGCGTGACGGGGTACGGCAGCGTGCCCTCGTAGATCGCGCGGCCCACGATGGCGCCCTGGATGCCCTCCTCGTGCAGCAGCCGGACGTCCTCGACGTTCGCCACGCCGCCGCCCACGATCAGGGTGTTCACCCACAGCCGGCGCACCTGCCGCATCAGCTCGCGGTCCAGGCCCCTGAGGGTGCCGTCGCGCGTGACGTCCGTGAAGATCAGGGTTTCCAGGCCAGCGTCCGCCAGGGCCGGCGTGAGTTCCGCGACATTCACGCCGCTGCCCGCCGCCCAGCCGTGCGTGGCGACCTCCAGGCCGCGCGCATCCAGACTGACGACCACCCGCTCGGCCCCGTGCGCCGCGATGAGTTCCGCCACGAGTTCCGGGCGCGTCACGGCGGCGGTGCCGATCACCACGCGGTCGACGCCCGCCAGCAGCAGGTCCTCCGCGGCGGCGCGGTCACGGATACCGCCGCCCACCTCGACCGGTACACCCAGTTCCTGGGTGATGGTGCGGATCACGGCCCGGTTCTCGCCCCGCCCGGTCGCGGCGTCCAGATCGACCAGGTGCACCAGGCCAGCGCCCAGCGCGACCCAGTGCCGCGCGGCGTCCAGCGGCGAGTCGAAATACACCGTCTCCCGGTCGGGGTCACCCTCGTAGAGCCGGACGGCGCGGCCGGACTGGATGTCCACGCACGGAATGACCAGGGGCAGGGAGGCGTTCATGCCGCACAGGATACCGGCGTGCCCGCTAGACTGCCCGCAGCGTGCGCATCGGAATCGTCACGGCCACCTACTCCCCCTCGCGCAACGGGGTTGCGACGAGTACGGCGCTGTATGCCCGGGGCCTGCGCGAGCGGGGGCACGACGTGCGGATCTTCGCGCCGCGCCACCCACTGATGCCGCCCGCCGAACACGGCGTGTACCGCCTGAACACGTCCTTCGCGGGCGCGCGCGCGCTGGGCGCGCCGCCGGACTACCCCGTGATGCTCGCGCCGGGGCCACGCCTGACCGCCCGGCTGCCGCTGCGCGACCTGGACGTGCTGCACACCATGCATCCCTTCCTGGCGGGGCAGCTCGCGCTGAAGTGGGCGCGGCTGTCGGGCGCGCCGGTGGTCTACACGGCGCACACCCAGTACGACGAGTACCTGCACTACGCCCCGGTGCCGCCCCGGGTGGGCCGCGCGATCATCCGCCCGCACATCGGCGCCTTCGCCCGGCGGGTGCAGGCGGTGCTGGCCCCCGGGCAGGCGATGGTGGACATGCTGCGCGAGTACGGGTACGCGGGCCGCGTGGAGGTCTTCCCGAACCCCGTGGATCTGGCCGCCTTCCGGGACGTGAGCGGCGCGGCCATCCGCGCGGAGTACCACCTGCCGGCGGACGCGCCGCTGGTCGTGGCGCTGGGCCGCCTCGCGCCGGAGAAGAACCTGGAGACCCTGCTGCACGCGTACGACGTGGCCCGCGCCAGCCGCCCGGAGCTGCGGCTGCTGGTGATCGGGGACGGTCCCAGCCGCGCGGCGCTGCAGCAGGCCGCCCCCGAGGGCGTGACGTTCACCGGCCCGCTGCCCTACGCGCGCATTCCCGCCGCCCTGAGCGCGGCTGACGTGTTCCTGACCGCCAGCACCAGCGAGGTGCTGCCCATGAGCATGATCGAGGCGCTCGCCGCGGGCGTGCCCCTGGTCGCCGCGCGCAGCCCCGCCGCCCTCGACCTGATCCGAGAGGGCGTGAACGGCACCGTGCGGGACGGGGCGCCGCAGGCCCTCGCGGACGGGCTGCTGACCGCGCTGCACCCCGCCACGCTGCCCGCATGGCAGGCCCAGGCCCGGGAGAGCGCCGTCGCCTACGACCTGGGCACCCGCGCCGCGGCCCTGGAGGCGGTGTACCGGGGCGTGCTGGGCACCCGGCCGCGCCGCGCCCCGGCCCCCCGGTAACGGGAGCGGGCCGGAGCGACCACGGCAGACCTCCTCCGGCAGGTCACGTCCTGACGCCATCCGTGAACGACAGCGCCGCACTTCATCCGCTGCTCAGCGCCGCAGCCGTCGCAGCAGGCCGCCCACTTCCGGCAGGCGCAGCGCCAGCGCGCCCGCGAGGTACACCGCCAGTCCGGCTCCGCCCGCAACCGCCAGCCCGAGCGCGCCCGGCACGATGAAGCCCGGCGCGGGCAGCACGCGCGACACCGCCCACGCGACCAGCCCCGCCACCACGGCCAGCGGTACCACGCGCAGCAGGTGCGCGGCGACCTCCGCGCCGGGAAAGCCCAGCGCGCGGCGGTACATGAAGATCAGCGCAGCCGTCATCAGCGTGCCGCTCAGGGCGGTGCTCACGCCGAAGCCCAGGAAACCCAGCAGCGGCACCAGCCGCCCGTACAGCACGACCTCCAGCACGAAGCCCACTGCGCTGACGAGCACGGCCTCGCGCGTGCGTTCGCGGGCGTAGAAGGTCCGCAGCAGCACCGTCACCAGCGCCCAGGGAAGGAGCGCCAGCGCCCACCCGGTCAGGATGCCCGCGCCCGCCTGGAACTTCTGCGCATCGAAGCCCCGGCCCAGGTTGAACAGGCTCACCGCGTAGGGGGCCAGCGCCACCAGCAGCGCGCTCATCGGCGCGGCCAGGAAGGTCGTGGTGCGGATCGCCTGCGCGGTCAGGCCCCGGAACGCCCGCCAGTCCTGATCCGCCGCGTGCTGGGCAAAACGCGGGAACATCGCCAGCACCGGCGAGACCACGAACAGGCCGTTCACGGTCGTGAACAGCGCCTCGGCGTTCGCGTAGCCCGTCTGAGTGCCCGCCCCGAACTGCGCACCGTTCGTGAGGAGGCGCGTCACGTACACGTTCAGGATCTGCCGCGCCCCGGCGGTCAGGGTGAACGGCGCCATCTGCACCAGCACGCGCCGCAGCGCCGGATGCCCCACCAGCGCCGGCGTGGGCAGCAGCCCGAAGCGCCGCAGCGACGGCAACTGCACCGCAAGCTGCGCCACCCCGCCGATGAGCCACCCGAAGGCCAGCCACGTCGCCGTGTCGGGCAGCAGCAGCAGCGCCACGATAGACGCCAGGTTGAAGGCCACGGGCGCAAAGCTGCTCTCGCGGAAGTGCTCGTCGGCGTTCAGCAAGCCCATCGCCACCGCCGACAGGCTGATCAGGGTCAGGAAGGGCATGACGAGCTGCGTCATGTACACCGCCACCGCCCGGTCGATGTTCGCGTCTGCCGCCGTCAGCAGCCCCACGATCCACGGCGCGGCCAGGATGCCCAGCGCCATCAGGATCAGGTTCACGGCGATCATCACGCCACTGAACGACTGCGCCAGCTTCCGGCGCTCCGTGGCGTCCAGCGACTTGTAGATCGGAATGAACGAGTTGACCAGCGCGCCCTCGGCCAGCAGTTCGCGCAGCAGGTTCGGCACCTTCACCGCCACGTTGAAGGCGTCCGTCAGGGACGTGTCGAACAGGTTGATGATCTGCTGGCGCACGATGCCCGACACGCGCGATCCCAGCGTGCCCGCCATCACGATCAGCGTGTTCACCCGCAGCGACCGCCGGGGCGAGCGCGGATTCACGTCGGCCGGGAATTCCAGGTCGATCTCGGGGGGAACATCGGGAGAGGAAGACCCCGCAGGCGGCACCGTCACGCAGGGGAGTGTAGCGCGGAGGGTGAAACTGTCAGAGGTGATGGTCGAAGTGCTGTGCACCCTGAGCGGCCCTGTCGGAGACCGTTACTCACGCGCAGGCTCTTCCCGGCCCCAACAGCTACGGCGCGCCGCTGACCAGCAGGGCCACAAACGCCCCCAGACCGAGCACGGTGCGCAGGGGATGCAGCGCATACCAGCGCTCCCGCACCTGCTGTGCCTCCGGTGGGGGATTCAGGGCGTCGAACTTCTGTAGCCACCCGTTGAGCGGCACCATCACACGGACGGTCAGCATGATGTCGAGCGCCACCAGGGCAAAGGCCACCCACGACAGAAGCCGGGCGCTGCCCGACATGCCAAACAACCCACACACGATGCACAGGGCCATCAGGGTCAGCAGCAGCGGAGGCATCACCCGCCTGTACAGCTGATCGCGGGGCTGGTGAAATTGCAGATACCCGCCCAGACCGACAGTCTTCATGTGGATGCTCTCAAGCACACCCGTCATCAGCAGTCCGGCGTTCAGTCCGGCGAGAAACGTGGCCAGCCCAAGAATCAGCCGCATGACAGTGCCTCCCATTCTCTTCTACATCACGGCCGTCGTCCCTTGAGCGGCACTTCGACGATCTGACGCCACGGGGCCGTGGCCGAAGCCCACTCTCCAACACCACGACCAACGGCGTTCGAGATGACTCCCGACAGCGGCGCTACTTCCCCCCCAGCGCCGCTCCCACCACATCCCGCGCCTCGTCCATGACCTGTTTCAGGTGCTCTGCCCCTTTGAAGCTCTCGGCGTAGATCTTGTACACGTCCTCGGTGCCGCTGGGACGGGCGGCAAACCACGCCTGATCGGTGGTGACCTTCAGGCCGCCGATGGGCTCGTTGTTGCCGGGCGCGCGCGTGAGCTTCGCGGTGATCGGGTCGCCGGCCAGGGTGGTGGCGGTGACCTGTTCGGGCGAGAGGTTGCCCAGGATCTTCTTCTGGTCGGGCGTGGCGGGCGCGTCCTGGCGGTCGTAGGCAGTGGCGCCGTACTTGGCGGTCAGGTCGGCGAAGCGTTGAGCGGGCGTCTTGCCGGTCTTCGCGGTCATCTCGGCGGCCAGCAGGCCAGGGATCAGGCCGTCCTTGTCGGTGCTCCACGCGCCGCCGTCCAGGCGAAGGAAGCTCGCGCCGGCGCTCTCCTCGCCGCCGAAGCCGAAGGAGCCGTCCAGCAGGCCGTTCACGAAGTACTTGAAGCCGACCGGCACCTCGACGACCGTACGGCCGATGCCCGCGCCGACGCGGTCGATCAGGGCGCTGGACACCAGGGTCTTGCCGATGGCGGCGTCCGCGCGCCACCCGGGGCGGTTCTGGAACAGGTACTCGATCATCACGGCGAGGTAGTGGTTGGGATTCATCAGTCCGTCGGCGGTGACGATACCGTGCCGGTCGGAGTCGGGGTCGTTGCCGATGGCAACGTCGAAGTCGTTCTTCAACCTCAGCAGGCCGGCCATGGCGTAGGGACTGGAGCAGTCCATGCGGATCTTGCCGTCGCGGTCCACGCTCATGAACGCGAAGCGCGGGTCGATCTGCGTGTTCACGATATCGAGGTTCAGGCCGTAGCGTGCCTGGATGGCCTCCCACACGGGCAGGCTGGCGCCGCCGAGCGGATCGACGCCGATGTGCACGCCGCTGTGCTTGATGGCGTCGAGGTCGATCACCTGCGGCAGCTGCTCGACGTAGGGCGTGATGAAGTCGAAGTCCTCCAGGCCGGCCATCGCGTCTTCCAGCGACACGCGTTTCACGTCACGCATCTCGTCTTCCAGAATCTGGTTCGCGCGGGCCTGAACGACCTTGGTGATGTCGGTGTCGGCGGGGCCGCCCGAGGGCGGGTTGTACTTGAAGCCGCCGTCCTGCGGGGGGTTGTGGCTGGGCGTGATCACGATGCCGTCGGCGGTGCCGTCCCTGCCGCCGCGGTTGTGCTCCAGGATCGCGTGGCTGACCAGCGGCGTGGGCGTGAACGTGCCGGGCTGCACCCGCACCCGCACGCCACCCGCGATCAGCACCTGAAGCGCGGTCATCCACGCGGGTTCCGAGAGGGCGTGCGTGTCCAGGCCCATGTACAGCGGCCCCGTAATGCCCTGAGCGGCGCGGTGCTCGGCGACCGCCTGCGACACGGCCAGGATGTGCGCCTCGTTGAAGGTGCCGGCCAGGCTGGTGCCCCGGTGTCCGCTGGTGCCGAAGGCCACGCGCTGCAGGGGATCGCGCGCGTCCGGCCGGGTCTCGTAGTAGTGGGCGACCAGGCGCGGAATGTTCGTCAGCAGGCTCTGAGGGGCGGTCTTGCCGGCCAGTTCGCTGAGGGTCATATGGGCAGTGTAATGAACCCCCGCCCCCGGTCACCCTGATCAGCAAGACAGCGTCAAGGGCCGGGCGTCCCCGCCCCCGGAGGGTGAACGGCCTCCCGGACAGCGCGGCGCGCGCCTGCTAGCCTGGAGGCATGCGGGAGTTCCTGAACGACTGGTGGCGGCTGATCAAACTGATCGCCGGGTCCCTCGCCATTCCCGTGATCCTGTGGGCGCTGCTCGTGTGGGCCGGCGTACTGAAGTAGGCGTGCGGCGGCCGCGCGGGGTGGGGCACCGCGTCCTGCTTGTGGCGGCCCTGCTGGCAGGCCACGCGGGCGGGCACGGCGAGAACGTGCCGCCGGAATTGGGCGGCGTGACGCTGTGCGTGGCGTCCGGCGGCGTGCAGGTCACGCTGGAGGCCCTGACGGACGCGCGGCAGCAGGGCGCGCTCGCCGGGCTGGCGGAGGACCTCCGGCAGGAGATGACCGCCCGGCTGGAGCGGCAGGGTGTGCGCGTGGCCCGACCGCGGTGGTGCTGGGGCCGGGACGGCATCCTGACGGTGGCGGTGAACGTCCGGTACCTGAACCCCGCGACATACCGGGGCTTCGGTGATCCCGCGTATTCGTACGGCGTCCAGCTGGCGGTGCAGCGGCGCTGGCAGCGGTCGCCGCCGCGCTTCGACGCCGGATACACGGACATCCACTCCGAGTCCCGCAGTGGCCGGCCGGTGCGGGGCGTGGTGGCCGCGCGGGCGGCAGAACTGACCGACGACCTGGCGCAGGCGTGGGTCAAGGCGAACCCCCGGCGCTGAGGCCGGGGGCACGGGCAGCGCGGCGTGCGGTCAGTCGGCGGCGGTGGTCTCGTGCTCGACTTCCAGGGCGGCCAGGGCGCGTTCGGCGCTCATGGCGGCGCGGGTGCCGGCCCCCACGCTGGTGCCGAGCTGGCGGTAGATGTAGTCGCTGACGTCCCCGGCGGCGAACAGCATGGGCACGGAGGTGTAGATCTCGTCGGTCACGTCCACGTAGCCGTCGGGCCGCAGCTTCACGGTGTCCTTGACGAATTCCGTGTTGGGCGTGTGGCCGATGAAGATGAACACGCCATCGGTCGGCATGTCGTATTCCTCGCCGGTCTTGAGGTTCTTCAGGTGCACGCCGGTCACGGATTCCTCGCCCTGGATTTCGAGGGGCACGGTGTCCCACACGAACTTCATCTTGGGGTTGGCGAACGCCCGGGCCTGGGCGACCTTGTTGGCGCGCAGGCTGTCGCGGCGGTGGATCAGCGTGACCTCGTCGGCGAACTTGGTCAGGAACAGGCCTTCCTCTACGGCGGCGTCGCCCCCGCCGATCACGACGACCTTCTTGCCGCGGTAGAAAAAGCCGTCGCAGGTGGCGCAGGTGCTCACGCCCTTGCCCCAGAAGTGCTCCTCACCGGGGATGTACAGGCGCTTGGGGTTGGCCCCGGTGGCGAGGATCACGGCCTTGGCGCGGTACGTGCCGCTGTAGCCCGTGACCACGAAGGGGTAGGGGTGTTCGCGGTCGTCGTCACTGCGGTGGATGGACTGCACCTCGTCCATCTCAATGGTGCCGCCGAACTTCTCGGCCTGCTGCTGCATCCGCATGGCGAGTTCCATGCCGGAGATCGGTTCGGGGAAGCCGGGGTAGTTCTCGACTTCCTCGGTCTGGGCGATCTGGCCGCCGGGCAGGCCCTTTTCGAGGATCACGGTACTCAGGCTGGCGCGGCCGGTGTAGATGGCGGCGGTGAGTCCGGCGGGACCGCCGCCGACGATCACGACGTCATAATTCCGGGCGGATTCGGGGGCACTGGTCATGGTCCAAGCGTAGCACCGGGCACCTTTCCCGAAGGTCAGCAGAGCACACTTTACTTTCTAAAGCATTAGGGCACCCGGCGAGGGCGATGTGCACTGCCTGTGTGCCGCTTCCACCACGTCCCACACGCCCGCGAGACCTATTCACCCGGATTGGTCCACGGCTCCAGCCCCAGCGTTCCCGACCCGCCAGAGATCCCCGGCTTGCCCTGTTATTGAGAATGAATTATCATTTTCAGACGATGACCGTTCCCTCTTCCCCGCCATCCGTCCCCATCACCGTGCTGTGCGGTTTTCTCGGTGCCGGCAAAACCACGCTCCTCAACCACCTGCTGCGTCACTCAGGCGGCCGCCGGACGGCCGTGATCGTCAACGAGTTCGGGGCCGTCAACATCGACGCCACGTTGATCGTCAAGACCGACGAACACACCATCGAACTCTCGGACGGCTGTATCTGCTGCACCCTGCGCGGCGACCTGCTGCACGCCGTGGACGACCTGCTGGCCACCCGCGAACTCGACGCCATCCTGATCGAGAGCACCGGGATCGGCGAGCCGCTGCCCATCGCGCAGAGCTTCTGTCTGACCCCTGAAGAGCTGGACCTGACCCCGGCACCGGGCGCGCCCGCCCTTCCAGACCTGACCGGGCGGGTGCATGTGGACGCCATGATCACCGTGGTCGACAGTGCCCAGTTCTTCGAGCTGTGGAATCGCCAGGACAGCATTCCCGACGACGACCTGGGCCGGGGGTTCGGGGAACTGCTGGCCGAGCAGCTGGAGTTCGCCGATATCGTGGTGCTGAACAAGACCGATCGGGCCACCCCCGGCGATGTGCAGCGCCTGCGGGATCTGGTCGCAATCACCAACCCCAGGGCACGTGTGCTGGACGCCGTCAGGGGCGAGCTGCCCACCGAGCAGCTGCTGGACGTGCAGCTCTTCGACCAGGCCGCCAGCATGCAACTGGACGCCTGGATGGACGAACTGGCCAGGGAGCACACCCCGGAGTCCGAGAGCTACGGTCTGGGCACCTTCGTGTACCGCAGTGAACGGCCCTTCGATCCGGAGCGGTTCCAGCGCGCCCTGACCCAGGGCCTGCCGCACAGCGTCATCCGCAGCAAGGGCTGGGTCAACCTGGGCGACGGCCTGGCCACCCTGTGGAACCACACCGGCCGGCAACTGGCCCTGGAACAGGCGGGGACGTGGCACGACCCGGCCCAGGCGTTCAGTGAAATCGTGTTCATCGGACAGCAGCTCGATCCGGTGGCCCTGCAGCAGTTGATGGACAGTGCCGTTTCTGCTCAGGACGGTGCCAGATGAGCCGGACGTGCCACCTCACGGGAAAGCGGGGCCTGGTGGTGAACCGTGTCACGCGTCGCGGCAAGGCCCGCGCCGACGGAGGGGTGGGACGCAAGGTCACGGGGATCAGTGCCCGCAGACAGCAGCCCAACCTCCAGAAAAAGACCATCCGCGAACACGGACAGCTCCGGCGCGTGTGGCTCAGCACGAACGCGCTGCGGACACTGGCCCGCGGAGGCTTTCCGGGCGTGGACCTGATCTAGGGCCGTGACCGACAGCGTTGCCCCGTCCGCATGACGTCCGCAGAGCAGTGAGGAGGACAGCGTCACACAGATCATCCGTCACACAGCTGACGTCTGATGCTGGTCTCCACACGAACGCTCTGGCGCCCGGAGCGCTCCCACACAGCGCCGCTTTGCCCCCCACGGAGTTCAGCCATGAAAACCACCTACCTGCTCAGCACCATGATCCTTGCCGGCGCGGCCGCCGGACACGCCGCGCCCCTGCCCGTCACCGCCACCACCTCGATCCTCGCGGACTTCGTGAAGAACGTCGGCGGCGCGCGCGTGAGCGTCACGACCATCGTGCCCGCGGGGGGCGACGCGCACACCTTCCAGCCGACCACCAGCGTGATCCGCGGGCTGGCCGGCAGCCGGCTGCTGTTCCTGAACGGCGCGAACCTCGAACCGTGGCTACCCACCGTCCAGGCCGCGAATCCCGGCGTCAAGGCCATCACGCTCACCGCCGGCCTGCCCCTGCGCCCTGCGCCCGGCGAGACCGGCAGCGGCGGCCCCCGCGATCCGCACGCATGGTGGGACGCCACCCTTGCCGCCCGCTATGTGCGCGCCATCCAGCAGGCCCTGAGCGCCGCCGACCCGGCCGGGAAGGCCACGTACGCGCAGAACGCCGACGCGTACGTGAAGCAGCTCGCGGCCACCGACGCGTGGGCGAAGACGCAGTTCGCCACGCTGAAACCGGCCCAGAAAAAGATCGTCACGAACCACGACGCCCTGGCGTACTTCGCCGCGCACTACGGCCTGACCCTGGAGGGCACGGTGCTGCCCGGCCTGAGCACCGAACGCGAACCCAGCGCCCGCGAACTCGCCGCGCTGATCGCCACCGTCCGGAACAGCGGGGCGAAGGTGATCTTCACCGAGAACACCGTGAACGACCGCCTGGCGCGCACCCTGGCTGCCGAGACCGGCGCGAAGGTCGCTCCGCCCCTCTACACCGACGCGCTGGGACCGCAGGGCAGCGCCGGCGACACCTTCGTGAAGGCGCTGCGGGCCAACGTGCAGATCATGGTCCGGGCGCTGAAGTGACGTGCCGGGCCGCCCGGACCTCAGCGCTGCCACACGTAGGGCGTGGTGGTCGTGACGGGGCGCAGGCCGCCACGTTCCAGAATGGGACGCGACATCGCCGTGCAGTCGCTGTGCAAGAAGCGCACGCCGCGCGCCACCGCCGAGGCGGCGCGGGCGGCCGTCAGCGCCCGGTACAGGCCGTGTCCGCGCCACTCCGGCCGCGTGCCGCCGCCCCACAGGCCCGCGAAGTCGCTGCCCGGCACATATTCCAGCCGGCCCGCGCTGACCATCTCGCCGCCCGCCTCGGCCACCCACAGTTCGATCAGCTCCGGGGACCTGGCCATACGGCGCAGCAGGCCCTGCGCGCCGAAGGCATGGCCGAAGACGCTGCCCAGCATGGCCGACATCCGCTCCACGTCCGCGCGGGGGTCCGGCTGGTCGTCGATGCGGCGCACGGTCACGCCGTCCGGCAGCGACACCGGCCCGGCCAGCGCCGCCGCCTCGCCCAGCATCACGGTCTCGACCTCGCCGGGCACCAGGCCGTGCGCGGTCAGGCGCTGCGGCAGGTCGGCGGGCGCGTCGTGGCCGCGCGTCTTCCACTCGAAGGACGTGATCTGCGGATTGGCGGCGTAGTGCTGGACCGTCTGCGCGATCAGGTCGTCCAGGGCTGCGCCCGTCAGCCCTCCCAGGTCGCGGTAGGTCACGTGGCCCCGGTCGCCGAACACGCCCCGGTACAGCGGGCCGGCGCGGTCAAAGGTGTCGGCCGACGCCAGCTCGGACGCCTCTCGGAGCTGCGCGTCGTAGGCGGCCAGCAGGTCATGGTCGGGCAGGAACTTGGTCATGCCCGCAGGGTACGCTGGGCGCGGAGGAGCTGCGAATGCTGGGCGTGAATCACCTGACCGTCACCTATGGAACGCAGGTCGCGCTGGAAGACGCCACCGTGCGCTTCGAGGCGGGGCAGTTCAGTGCGATCATCGGCCCGAACGGCGCGGGCAAGAGCACGCTGCTGAGAACCCTGGTGGGCCTGCTGCCGGATCACGCGGGCGCGGTGCAGTTCGACCCCGGCCACACGGCCCGCGAGTGCATCAGTTACGTGCCGCAGCAGCAGACGCTCGACTGGGCGTTTCCCGTGACGGTGTGGGACGTCGCCATGATGGGCCGCACCGGCCGCCTGGGGTGGCTGCGCTTCCCGGGGCGCAAGGACCGCGAGATCGTCGAGGACGCTCTGCGGGAGACCGGCGTGGCCGATCTGCGCCACCGTCACATCGGCGCGCTGTCCGGCGGGCAGCGCCAGCGCGTGCTGCTCGCGCGGATGCTCGCTCGGCGCGGGCACCTGCTGCTGCTCGACGAACCGCTGACCGGCGTGGACGCCGCCACCCAGGAGAGCCTGATGGCCCTGCTGCGCGCCGAGGCCGACCGGGGCCGCGCGGTCGTGATGGTCACGCACGACCTCGAACAGGCGCGGCGCTGGTGCGACCACCTCGTGCTGATCAACCGCCGGGTCATCGCCAGCGGCACGCCCGAAGAGGTCTACACGCCGCACAACATCGAGCTGACGTTCAGTTCGAGCCACCTGGGGCACATGCATGCGGAGGCGTAAGGCACAGAGCACTCACGCCGCACAGCGCCCACCATCCATCCGCTCTCCTCTATCCTCGGAACTCGCATGCACGTCCTGAGTGATCCCCTCCAGTTCGGGTTCTTCGTGCGGGCGCTGCTGGCGGTGGTGCTCGTCAGCGTGCTGTGCGCCCTGATCGGGGCGTGGGTGGTGCTGCGCGGCCTGAGTTACATCGGGGACGCCATGAGCCACGCGGTGTTTCCCGGCATCGTCGCGGCGTTCCTCACGAAGGGCAACCTGCTGGTGGGCGCGCTGATCGCCGCGATCCTGACCGCCCTGGGCATCGGGGCGATCGGAAACCGGGGCGGGCTCAAACAGGACAGCGCCATCGGCATCGTGTTCGTGGGCATGTTCTCGCTGGGCATCGTGCTGCTGTCGCGCGCTCCCACCTTTACCAGCGACCTCAGCGCGTTCCTGATCGGCAATCCGCTGGGTGTCAGCGCGGCCGACCTGTGGGGCGCGCTGGCCGTCACGGCAGTCGTCGGCGGCCTGCTGACCGCCATCCAGAAGGAACTCCTGCTCGCGTCCTTCGACCCCACCGAGGCGCGTGCCGTGGGCCTGCCGGTGCGCCGACTGAACAACCTGCTGCTGGTGCTGATCGGGCTGGTCGTGGTGCTGACCGTGCAGCTCGTGGGCACCACCCTCAGCGTGAGCCTGCTGATCACGTCCAGCGCCGCCGCCCGGTTGCTGGCGCGCAGCCTGCGCAAGATGATCCTGCTCGCCGCCCTGCTCGGCAGCGTGGGCGGGATCACGGGTCTGTACGTCAGCTACTACCTGGACACCGCGCCGGGCGCGACCATCGTGCTGGTGAACACCGCCGTGTTCCTGCTCGCGCTGCTGGTGCGGCGGCGGGACGCCTAGGGCCTGCGGGCGACGGAACCGGGCGGTTCCAGCGTGCCGCTGGCCTGAACCGGGCTGACCAGCGCCCCGAACGGAACGGCGAACACTGCCGGCCACTCCTTCCCCACGCGGCCCAGGAGGATGCCCGCCAGCTCCTGGCCCCAGGCCCACGTATGGGCGTAGGCGCGTTCCAGCGCATGCGGGTCCAGCGCCGCGGTGCACGCCCGCAACCGCGCGTACGCCTCGTCCGAGAGGTCCGTCTCGGCCCCCTTGCTGGGGGTGGGCCAGTGAAGGGTGGTGCCCTCCACCAGGCGGGCCAGCTGAAGCAGGTGGACATGCAGGATGCCGAGGGTATTCAGGGCGCGGGCGTCCTCGCCCCGGCGCAGGACATGCGCGCCCTGCACGCTCCAGTTGATGAACCCGCCGATCACCTCCAGCATTTCTGGCGGCCCGCCGTGGCGTGGGGGATGACCGTGGAGGTACTGAAGATGGCGGCGCAGTTCGCCCGTCCGGTCGACGAGCAGCATCGACTCGGGCGGTGGAAAGGGGCCGTTGGGCGCCCAGGAACGCACCGTGTTCAGTTCGCTCGCGGGAGCGAAATGGAACTCGCCCCGGCGGTAGCCCTCGAAGATCGCCACCGTCAGGTGATTCGGGAGGTCCGTGAGGACCGCGAGGGGCGCCGCCACCGCCTCGACCCACCGGACACGGTCCACCTGGGCCAGGGCGTCGTCGCGCACGAACAGCCAGAACTCGATGTCGCTGAACTCGTCGCCCTCGCCCTTCGTGAACGAGCCGTAGGTGAGGGCAGCCACCACGCGCTCGTCGGCCCGGGCGAGGAGGCGAACCCGTTCAATCCACACGTGCTGGACGAGGAAGGCCACAGGCAGCAGCTTACCCGGCGGCAGCGTGTGGGCAGCGGTCACGCGGTCCGTCGCGTCCTAGGCCAGCTCCAGCGCCCGCACGACCTGTTCGACCTCCTGCTCCACCGGCCGGGCGATGTCCACCATCACGGCGTCGGTGGGCGGCTCCAGCGCCGCGAACTGACTGTCCAGCAGGCTGGGCGGCATGAAGTGCTGGCGCGCCCGCATGCGCGCCTCGATCAGCTCGCGCGGGCCGTGCACATGCACGAAGCGCACCCCGCCCAGGTCGCCGGTCAGGGTCTGCCGGTAGCGGTCCTTCAGGGCCGAGCACGCCAGCACCAGCGGCGAGCCCTCCCGCGCGTGCCGCGCGATCACGGCGTGCAGGGCCGCCAGCCACGGCGCGCGGTCGGCGTCGGTGAGGGGCTCACCGCGCGCCATCTTCTCCACGTTCGCCGGCGGGTGGAAGTCGTCGGCGTCCGCGAAGGCCCAGCCGAGCCGCGCGGCCAGGGCGCGGCCCAGCGTGGTCTTGCCGCTGCCCGAGACGCCCATGACGATGACCGCAGTGGTGGGGTGCATGTCACCGGAGCATAGCGGCCGTCACGCCCCAAACCACCCGGAGCCGGCAGCGATCTCCCGCCACGGAAGGTATGTGGCCTGCTCGACGGTCCGCCCGCTGCGGCGCAGGAAGTCCCGCACGACGTGGTAGCCCAGCGCGTAGCCGGCGTAGGGCGGCACGCCCAGGTCGCGGTGCCCGCCGTACTCCCGCATGACCGAATCCCCGAAGATGTACCCGCGCACCGTGGTGAAGTCCCGGTCGTCCAGTACCGCGCCGTAGCGGGGAGCCAGAGCGCGCAGGTCAGCCTCGCGCAGGGTGGTCGTCCACGAGCCGAGGCTGGCCTCGCCGTGCAGCTCGGCAGCGAAGACCTCGGCTAGGCCCTCGGCGACGAGGTACGCACCCAGGGTCATGGAAACTGTCCAGTCCGGCTGGGCAAAGCGCACGGCGTGGTGGAACTCGTGCGCGGCGATGGCGGGCAGCTTCGTGTGGTTCCACGTTCCGTCCGGTAAGCGCTGCGGCCACAGCGACAGCAGCACCCAGCCGGGCACGTTCGCCGCGCCGGTCACGCCGTCCGCGCCGAGGCCGCCGGGTTCCGCGAGGGTCACGGCGACGTGCAGGGGCGGCAGGTGGACGCCGTGCTCGGCAGGCCGCAGCGTGTCTCCGGCGTGCCGGACGGCGGCGAGGCAGGCCGCGACCACCCCGGCGGCCTCCACCTGCGCCGCGGCCTCCAGTCCCCGCGCGGCGCCGTGCTCGGGCCGGTACAGCTTCATCACGCGGGCGGCGGTCATGGCGGGGTCGCCGGTGGGCGGGGCGGACCGCAGCAGGCCCTCCCACACGGGCCGCAGCGGTTCGAGGACACGCTGACGGTACAGGGCGTCCTGCTGGGGCTCCGGGGCGGTCAGGACGGCGCGCAGGGCGTCCAGGGTGTTCACAGGACTGGTGGTCATGGCCCCACCCTGCGGCCTGACGCCGCGTGAGGCTCAAGTGCGCCGATTGGCCTAGCGCGCGTATCCGGCCGTATGCTGCGCGCAGCCCCAGGTTTCCTGGTGTTCCCCTGCCGTCCACTCAGAGGAGTCCGAAGTCTTGCGTCTGTAAGCCCTGCATCCACGGTCTGACGTTGCCGCCCGCTCTACGCGGGCTGGCCTGATCTGCAGGGAGTACATGTGCCTATTCAACTCAGAAAGGTCGCCCGGACATACGGCGACCGGTCAGTCTTCGAGGATGTGGAGCTGGACGTGGCGCCGGGCCTGCGCCTCGCCCTGGTGGGTGCCAACGGCAGCGGCAAGAGCACGCTGCTGCGCGTGATGGCCGGCCTGGACGCGCCGGATGCCGGCACGGCGCTGGTCACGGGCCGGGTGGCCCTGCTCGCCCAGCAGGAGGACCCGGGCATCGGCACGCTGCTGGACACGGTCACGCCCCCGGCGCTGCGCGCGGCCCAGGTGGCCTTCGACGCGGCCTCGGCGGCGCTGGAGGGCGGCTCCGAGGCGGCGCTCACGGCCTTCGCGGAGGCCGAGGAGACGTACCGGCTGGCCGGCGGCTACGACTTCGCGGGCCGTGCGGCGGCGGTGCTCGCGGGCCTGGGCCTGGACGCCGGGGCGGACGCGGCGCGGCTGTCGGGCGGGCAGGCGCGCCGGACGCTGCTCGCGCGGCTGCTGCTGTCGCCCGCCGACGTGTACCTGCTGGACGAGCCCACCAACCACCTCGACGCGGACGGCGCGCGCTGGCTGGAGGGCTGGATTCGCGCCTCGGGCGCGGCCTTCGTGCTCGCCAGCCACGACCGCGCCTTTCTGGACGCCGTGGCGACCCAGACGGCCGAGCTGGAACGCGGCCACCTGAGCGTGTACCCCGGCGGCTACTCGGAGGCGATGGCCCTGAAGGCCACGCTGCGGGAGGCGCAGGAACGGGACTTCGAGGCGTACCGCCGCAAGCGCGCCGCGCTGGACGAGGAACGCCGGCGTCAGGCGAGCAAGAGCGGCGTGCCGGAAAACCGCAACCGGGCGCGCGACAACGACAAGTTCCTGTCCACCTTCAAGAGCGAGCGGGGCCAGCAGATCTACTCCGCCCGCGCCAGGGCGATGCAGAAGCAGATCGACCGCCTGGATGCGCAGGCGACCGAGAAACCCTTCGCGGACCGCCGCACCCTGCGCCTGGAGTTGCCCCCGGTCCCGCCCGGCCCGGCGGAGGTGCTGACGGTGCAGGGGCTGCGCGTATGCCGGGACGGGCACCCGGTGCTGGACGGCGTGACTCTACACGCCCGGCGCGGCGAGAAGATCGCGCTGACCGGCCCGAACGGCGGCGGCAAGAGCACGTTGCTGGGCGCGCTCCTCGGCCAGTTCCCGCACGCGGGCACGGTGCACTGGGGCGCAAACCTCATGACATATGTGGCCGGGCAACACGGCGAGGAACTCTCGGGCCTGGACACAGTGGGGGACGCGCTGCTGGACGCGAACCCGCTGCTCACGCCCCACCAGCTGCACGAGGTCGCCGCGCAGCTGTGGCTGCCCGGTCCGGCCTCCACCCTGTCCAGCCTGTCGGGCGGGCAGCGCACCCGCCTGAGCCTCGCGCGGCTGAGCGTCACGCGGGCGCAGGTGCTGGTGCTGGACGAACCGACCAACCACCTGGACATCCGCATGATCGAGGCGCTGGAGGACGTGCTGCTGGCCTTTCCCGGCGCCGTGCTGTTCGCCAGCCACGACCGCACGCTGATCCGGAGGGTGGCGACGCGGGTGTGGCGCGTGGGCGGGGGCGGCGTGGAGGAGAATCCGGGATCATGACCGGCCCTGACTCCATGCTCGACGGTTCCCGGCCCCACGACGCGCTGATCGCCGAGGCGGCCGGCGCGCTGCGCCCCCACCGGGTGGGTGACCGCCTGTTCGGGGACGTCGCTTGCGTGCTGGTCAGCGGTTCCGGACAGCACTTCCACGGCGTGTGCATCGACACGGGCTCCGGCACCGGCTTCTGCGCCGAGCACGCCGCCATCGCGGCGATGGTGACGGCCGGCGAGTACTCCATCGCGTCCATCGTCGCGGTGTTGCGCCAAGAGGAGAGCGGCCAGCTGTCCGTGCTGCCGCCGTGTGGCCGCTGCCGGGAATTCATCCGCCAGATCGACCCCGGCAACATCGGCACGCAGGTGATCCTGGGCCGGGCCGAGGCGCGGCCGCTGGGCGACCTGTTGCCCCGCTGGGAGTGGCCCGAGCCGCTGACCTGAACCCTCAGCCCACGGTGAGCAGCACCTTGCCCTCCACCCGGCCGGACTCGACGATCCGGTGCGCCTCGGCCGCGCCTCGCAGGGGCACGCGCGCCCCGATGTGCACGCGCACGCCGCCGCGCGCCAGGACGTCCAGGGCCTCCAGCGTGGTCCGCCGCGCCTGCTCCGGGCGGTGCTGGCGCAGGGTGCCGTTGCTGTAGCCGATCACGGCGCGGCACTCGCGGTGCAGGGGCGCGGTGGGAATCAGGCCGGGCCGCCCGCCCGCGTGCCCATACGTCACGAGCCGCCCGAAGCGCGCGAGCACGCCCGCGCCGCGCTCGGCCGTGTCCCCGCCGACCGAGTCGAGAATCACGTCCACGCCGCGCCCGCCGGTGATGTCCTGCACGCGCGCGGCGAAGTCCTCCCGGTGGCGGTCGATCACGTCATCCACGCCCAGGTCCCGGACGAAGGCGGCGCGCGCCTCGCTGCCGACCACGCCGATGATGCGCCCCGCTCCCAGCGCGCGGGCGTACTGCACGGCGAGGTGCCCCACCCCGCCGCCCGCCGCGTGGATCAGCACGCTCTCGCCGGGCTCCAGCCGCGCGGCCGTGGTCAGGATGCCGTAGGCGGTGGCGAGCATCGTCAGCGCGGCAGCCGACTCATCGGGCACGCCGTCCGGCACGGGCAGACACAGTGTGGCGCTCGCCAGCACGTGCGTGGCGTAGCCGCCGCCCACCGGGTAACACGCGACCCGCTGCCCCACGCTCAGGCCGGTGACCCCATCACCCAGCGCGTCCACCACTCCCACCGCGTCCAGGCCGGGCGTGAAGGGCGGCGCGGCGTTGCCGTACCGGCCCTGACGCGCCAGCAGGTCGGCGTAGTTCACCCCGGTCAATGTGACGCGCACCCGCACCTGACCGGCCGCCGGCACCGGCAGGGGGCGCTCCTCCCAGGTCAGGACGTCCGGGCCGCCGAACGCGTGGACGGTGATCGCATGGCTCATGCCGTCCAGTCGACACGACAAGGCCGCCCCCGGGATGGGAGCGGCCTTCAGTGATTCCCGGTGTGCCCGCGGGCGCGGGCCCGACACCCGGACTCGGCAGAGGTCAGTAGAACTTCGTGATGCGCTCGACGCTGTGGCGGTGGTGCGGGAAGCCGTCCTCGGCGCGCTTGCCGACGGGCAGCAGGCCGGCGAACTGGACGTGCTCGGGCAGACCCAGCAGGTCGCGCACGGCCTGGGGGTTGAAGCCGAGCATGGGCACGGTGTCGTAGCCCAGGCTGCGGGCGGCGAGCATCAGGAAGCCGAAGGCGATGTTCGCCTGGGACAGACCCCACTGGCCGCGCTGGGCCACGTCCTGCCCACCGAAGACGTTGTTGAAGGTGTTGCGGATGTACTCGAGGCCCTGTTCCCCCATGCCGGGGTGGGCGATCTCGTCGACGGTGTTCAGGGTGTCTTCCATGTCGGAATAGACCACGATCACGGCGGGGGCGTTGCCGATCTGGGCCTGGCCGTAGGCGGCTTCCTGGAGCTTGGCCTTGACGTCCTGGCTCTGCACGACGGCGAAACGCCACGTCTGGGCGTTCCACGCGCTGGGGGCCAGGCTGGCGAGGCGCAGGATCTCGTGCAGGTCATCCTGGTTCATGGGTTCCTGGACGAACTTGCGGATGCTGCGGCGGGTCTGGATCGCCTCGGCAACGGTGTGGGCGGCGGTGGGGTGGACTTCGGTGGCGGTCGTCATGCCCGTCACCATAAACCCACTGCTTTACAAAGTCAAGCGGTGTGAGTTCGGCTGCACTTTAGTTCGCCGTTAGGTGTATGCTTTGTGTCATGAGCACGGAACACACTGGATTCTGCCCGGTCTACCGGGCGATCGGGGTGTTGCAGGAGAAGTGGGTGCTGCACATCGTCCGCTCCCTGTTGGACGGCGAGAAGGGCTTCAACGAACTCGCCCGCGCGGTCGGCGGCTGCAACAGCGCCACCCTCACCCAGCGGCTGGAGCACCTCGAGACCCTGCAGATCATCTCCAAGCGCACCGAGGACAGCCACGGCAAACTCGCCCGCAGCGTGTACTCGCTGACGCCCGCCGGGCGCGAACTGCAGGCGGTGATCGACGCCATCGACACCTGGGGCCGCGTCCATCTCCTTCCCCCGCTCCCCGACGCGCAGAGCGCGTAACGCGCCCCCTCGCCCGCACCCGGCCCCGCGCCGGGTGTTGTCGTGTCCTCCCCGTGGGACACTGCGCGCATGGTCGCTGCACTGCTCTTTATCGTGTTGCCGCTGGTGCTGATCGTGGTCGCGTGGCGCATGAAGCCGCTGGTGCCGCGCGACGGCCGGCCCGGCGACGCGGTCGGCGGGTCGCTCGCGGCGGGCGGCATGTTCGGCGGGCACGGCCTGGAGCCCGATGCCCGCAGCGTGCGTGAGGACACCGAGGCGCCCCGCTTCGACTTCTCGGACGTGAAGGCGCGTGAATGAAGGCCGAGGGCCGGCCCGGCGGCCCCGCCCTACGCTGAACGCATGAGCCTGAAAGACAACTTCAGCACGCAGGAGTGGTTCCAGATCATGACCGGCCCCGGCCGGGCGGGCGCCGCCGTGGTCGCCGCCAGTCCCAGCGGCCTGACCGGCCTGCTGGCCGAAGCGCAGGCGATTGCCGCCTCGATCCGCGAGAGCGTGAGCAGCGCCGGGCGCACGCCGCTGATGGAAGCGATGGCCGCCGACCTGCTCGGCAAGGGCCCCAACCCCGAGGAACTCAGGGACCTGCAGGGCGAACGTGCAAAGAACATGCAGGAGGCCGTCGAGCAGAACGTGCAGGCCGTGCGGCAGGCAGTGTGGCTGGTGTCCGCCAAGACCAGCCCCGAGGACGCCCAGGCGTACCGGGACATGCTGATGCAGGTCGCGGAGCGCACCGCGCAGGCGGCCAAGGAAGGCGGGTTCCTCGGCATCGGCGGCGAGCAGGTGAACGACAAGGAACGCGACGTCCTCGCGGAGTTGCAGGGGGTGATCCGGGGCACCGGCCAGGGCACGGCACTGACCACACCGGACGCCAGCGGGAACGCCACCTGATCGCACGTCGGGGCGCCCCCTCGACTTGATGTGGGCATCGCCCGGCCCACCGTCAGGTGAGCACCCGCCGCACGGTGTCGGGGGTCACGCCGGTCCACTCGCGGAACGCGCGGAAAAACGAATTGGGGTCGGTGAAGCCGAGCAGGAAGGCGATCTCGGCACCGGACAGTACCGTCCGGGTCAGGTAATGCCTCGCCAGCTTCTCGCGGGTGACGTTGATCAGCGCGCGGAAGGTCACGCCCTCTGCGTCCAGCCGGCGCTGAAGGGTGCGTGTGCTGACGTTCAGCCGGGCCGCCACGACGTCGATGCCGGCGGCCCCGCCCGGCAGCAGTTCCAGCAGCACGGCGCTGACCCGCTCGCCCATGCTCGCCCGGTCGCCGATGTCGCTCAGGCGCCGGCGCAGCTCGGGCTCGAAGACCTGCCACATCGCCGCGTTCTCGGTCAGGAAGGGTCTCACCGCGTCCGTGGCGCCGAAGGTGATGCTGGGCCGCTCACCCCGCGTGACGCGCACGCCGAAGAACTCGGTGTAGGCCGGCATGTGGCTCCTCGCGGGCAGATCGGGGAGCGTCACCTCCAGCGCCGGCACCCGATCCCGCGTGGCCATGCGCGCCAGCCGCACGAAGAAGGCCAGTTCGGTCACCGTGACGATCACGGGCACGTCGCCCACGGCCTCCAGCCAGCGCGGTGTCAGGGTGAGGGTGCCGGAGGGCGAGGCCCGCACGTCCAGTTCCATCGGGGCGATCAGGGCCTTGTACGTGGCCAGTCGGTGCGCGGCCTGCACGAGGGTGGCGCTGCACAGCGCGGCGAACAGCGGCGGACTGAAGAGTTCCGTGGTGATCGTCTCCATCACCCGCAGGGGCAGCAGCGGATCACGCACCTCCGCCTCCAGGCCGAGCCAGAAGCGGAAATACTCCCCGGTGTCCAGGCCCTGACCGGGCCGCGAGAAGAGGTCGTCCGGCAGCCCGGCGCGGCGCAGGACGGCCAACTCGCGCACGTTCAGGTCACGCAGGAGCGTGCGCCAGCCGAGTTCCACCGCGAACCGGCGGGTCATCCCCGGCCGAACGGGGCCATGATCACCCGGTCGTACACGCGGTCGCCCAGGTGCTTGCGGATGAACATCAGGGGCCGGGCCAGGCTGCCGGCGACGTAGCGCGTCCTCGGCCGCCTGGCCGTCACCGCCCGGCTGATCGCGCCGGCGACGACGTCCGGCTTCGACATGGGCGCGGTGGCGCCGGCGACCGCGTGGGCCAGCCGCGCGTACGGGCCACTTCCCGAGCGTTCCAGCATGGGCCCCGTCATCACGGTCCCGAACTCCGTGCCGATGATGCCGGGCTCGATCAGCACCACGTCGATACCGAACGGCGCGAGTTCCAGACGCAGGGCGTCACTCCAGCCCTCGACCGCGTGTTTGGTCGCGTGATACCACGCCCCCAGCGGCGTGTAGATGCGCCCACCCATCGAGGACGTGATGATGATCCGGCCGCGGCCCTGCCCCCGCATCACGGGAATGACCAGCTGGGTCAGGCGGGCCATGCCGAACACGTTCACCTCGAACTGAGAGCGGGCGTCCTCGAGGGTGGTCTCCTCCACCGAGCCGTACATGCCGAATCCGGCGTTGTTGATCAGCACGTCCAGCCCACCGTGCTGGGCGGTAATCCGCTCGACGGCGGCCGTGATCTCGTCCTCGCGGGTGATGTCCAGCCGCAGGGGCAGCGCACCCCTGGCCTGCAGGTCCTGCATGGCCTCGGTGCGGCGGGCCGCGACATAGACGGTGTGGCCCTCGTTCAGGAGGCGCTGCGCCGCCGCCTTGCCGATGCCCGACGAGGCGCCCGTGATCAGGATGATGCTCATGCCGCGGCTCCGCGGCCGTACCGGTGCGTGGTCTTCATGCCCCCAGCGTAGGCGGGCGGACACGCCAGGTCACTGGCGAACGGCGCTACCATGGCTGCCAAAGGCGCCACTCCCCCGCCCCGGGCGGATGCTCTATGCTGGGCGCAGCGCGGGGGCGACTGGCGCTGAACGTGGGCCGACCACGGGGGAGCCCCTGGACATGACTTCGTGATCGCGCGCCTGGGTCGGACGCTCTCCCCTGCGGGGCGGGCGGTTCGCTGCACCGGAGGACATGACATATGGCGAGACGGGCCCTGATTTCCGTGAGCGACAAGACCGGCGTGATCGAGTTCGCGCGGCAGCTCGAGCAGCGCGGCTGGGAGATCCTCAGCACCGGCGGCACCTACGCCTCGATCACCGGCGCGGGCATCCCGGCGCGGCAGGTGAGCGACGTGACCGGCTTTCCCGAGATGCTCGACGGCCGCGTGAAGACCCTGCACCCGGCCGTCCACGGCGGCATCCTCGCCCGGCGCGACGAGGACCATCTGGGGCAGCTCCAGGAGCACGGCATCGGCACGATTGACCTGGTATGCGTGAACCTGTACCCCTTCCGGGAGACGGTGGCGCGCGGCGCCCCCTTCGACGAGGTGATCGAGAACATCGACATCGGCGGGCCTGCCATGATCCGCTCGGCCGCGAAGAACCACGCGGGCGTGCTGGTGCTGGTCGATCCGGCCGATTACCCGCTGGCCCTGGCGGACGCGGTTTCGGACACGGACCGCAAGCGCCTGGCGGCCAAGGCCTACCGGCACACCAGCGAATACGACGCCGCCATCACCGCGTACCTGGAGGGCACCTCCGACGAATTGCCGACCGGCCTGCCGCAGACGCTGACGCTGACCCTCGACAAGGCCGCCGAGGTGCGGTACGGCGAGAACCCGCACCAGCCCGGCGCGATCTACCGCCTGGGCAGCGCACGCGGGCCGGTCATCGACGCGCAGGTGGTGTCGGGCAAGCCCATGAGTTTCAACAACTTCACGGACGCCGACGCCGCGTGGACGCTGTGCCAGGAACTCTCGGCGCAGGAGGCCGCCGTGCCGGAGCACGCGGCGGTGTGCGTGGCCGTCAAGCACGCCAACCCCTGCGGCGTGGCCCTGGCCGGGGACGTGAAGTCGGCGTGGGAACGCGCCCGTGACGCCGACACCCTGAGCGTGTTCGGCGGCGTGGTCGCGGTGAACCGGCCCGTGGATCTGGCGGCGGCACAGAGCATGCGCGGCACCTTCCTGGAGGTGCTGATCGCGCCGGACGTGAGTGCCGAGGCCACCGCGTGGTTCGCCGAAAAGAAGCCCGACCTGCGCGTGCTGATCGCCGGCCCCAGCGAGCACGTGAGCGTGCTGGACGTGCGGCCCCTGACCGGCGGCTTCGCCGTGCAGGAGCGGGATACCCGCCCGTGGGACGACCTGTGCCCCGAGACGGTCACGACGCGCGAACCGACCGAGCAGGAGTGGCTCGACCTGCGCTTCGCGTGGGCGACCGTGAAGCACGCCCGCAGCAACGCGGTCGTGATCGCCAGGGGCGGCGTGACGGTCGGCCTGGGCGCCGGCGCGGTCAGCCGCATCTGGGCCGCCGAGCGCGCCGTGGCGAACGCGGGCGAGGGCGCGCGGGGCGCGGTGCTGGCGTCCGAGGCGTTCTTCCCCTTCGACGACGTGGTGCGCCTCGCCGCGCAGGCAGGCGTGAGCGCCATCCTGCAACCCGGCGGCGCCAAGCGCGACCCCGAGGTGATCGCCGCGTGCAACGAACTGGGCCTGAGCATGGTGTTCACCGGCTCGCGGCACTTCAAGCACTGATGTCGGGGGCGCACCCCCAGGCCCTGACGGGCAAGCATCTGGCCGAGGGGGTCATGGCCGGGGTCCGGAGCGCGCTGACGCAGTGGGCGCAGGCCCCGGAGCCGTTCCAGCCGCACCTGGTGAGTGTGCTGGCCTCCAGCGACCCGGCGTCGGCAGTGTACGTGGACGCCAAGGCGCGGCGGGCACGCAAGCTGGGCGTGGCGTTCAGCGTGCGCGACCTGGGGGCCGGAGCCACGCAGGCCGAGTTGCATGCCGCGCTGGAATCCCTTTCCACCGACGAAACCGTGCACGGCATCATGCTGGAGCTGCCGCTGGCCGCCGGCCTGGACGCCGACGAGGCGCTGCTGCATGTCGCTCACCGCAAGGACGTAGAGGGCCTGACGCCCGGCAACCTGGCCCTGATCGCGGCGGGCCGCGAGCCCGAGGCACTGCTGCCGCCCACGCCGCGCTCGGTGCGCTTCCTGCTGCGCTCTGTCCTGGGCGACGACCTGCGCGGCCTGCGGGTGGCGGTGGTCGGGCCGGGGCGCACGGTGGGCCGCCCGCTGACCTTCATGCTGAACAACCGGGGCGTGACCGTGACGGTGTGCAACGAGCACACGCGCGACCTGCCGGGCGTGCTGGCCGGGGTGGACGCGGTGGTCGTGGCGGTGGGCCGCGCGGGCCTGCTGCGCCCGGAGCACGTGCAGCCGCACCACGTGGTGATCGACGCCGGGATCAACGTGAAGGCCGGGGGCGGCGTGGAGGGCGACGCTGTGCCGGAGCTGCCGGTGCGCGCCCAGTCCCCCGTACCGGGCGGCGTGGGGCCCCTGACCAGCGCGCTGACGTACCAGAACCTCGTGCGGGCCGTGCGGCTGCAGCGGGGCGAACCGGTCGCGTAGGGTGTGGCTGAAGCAGGGCTGACCGCGACCGCCACTCAACATGGGCTCCAATCACAAGACACCGGGCCTTCACCCGGTGTCTTCCATGCAGGCGCCTGCGGTCAGTCCGTGCCGTACTGCCGCGCGTCGGCCCGGGGCTCGGCCCGGTGCGGAGCGGGGTCCGGCGCGACCTCGTCGTGGCGCTCGCTCTTGTACCACGCGCGTTTGCCGGTGAAATGGTTCCAGTACGCCAGCGGCATGTTGCCCAGCAGCGCCACCGAGTAGATCGGCAGGCTCAGCAGCGTGTACGGCACCGCCCACCAGGCCAGCCGGCGCTCGGCGCGGTAACGCAGCGCCCAGTTGAGTTGCAGGGCCAGCGGCAGCACCGTGAGCAGCACGCCCACCCAGCCGGGCAGCCACAGGCCCTGCCACCCGGTCACGCGGCGCAGGCCCTGGCTGGCCATGGACACGATCAGGATCAGGTTCAGCCACGGCGCCAGGATGAAGTAGCTGAAGTCCACGCGAGTCAGCAGGGACGCGGGCCGCTGCCACAGTTTGGGCAGGTAGGCCAGGCACTGCATGGTGCCCTGGGTCCAGCGCGCCCGCTGCCGCACGAACTGCCGCAGGTCGAGCACGCCCTGCTGCTGCACGTGTGCCGTCAGGTAGGCCACGCGGTGCCGGGGGTCGTGCAGGCGCACCTCGACGGCGCTGGCGAAGTCTTCGAGCAGCACGTCCGGCCACGGGTCCACGCCGCGCGCGAGCTGATCGGCCACGTAGCTGGCGCGCATGCACTGGCCGTTGCCGGTGAGTGACGCCGTGCCGCCCAGCGTGCGGTAGCGCTGGATGTGCCCGGTGATGAAGGCCTCCAGGTCCTGCTGGAACAGCAGCATCCGGCCCGCGACGCCGCGCCACCCGGCGGGCGCGCCACTCTGCCGGAAGCGCATCCAGCCCTGCGCGGCCATCACGTGCGGGTCCGCGAAGGCCCCGCGCACCTGCGGCGCGAAGTCCGGGCCGATGCGGCCGTCGGCGTCCACGACCACGAGCACCGTGTCCTCCAGCGGATGCGCCGTCAGCTGCGGGTCCTGCAGGAGCTGCCGCACGGCCCAGTTCATGGCCCGGCCCTTGTTCTGCCGCGCCTCGGGCGGGCGGCGGCGCAGCAGCAGCACGTGTGGGTCGCGCTGCGCCGCCGCCTCGACCAGGGCGGCGGTGCGGTCGTCGCTGGCGTCGTCGATCACCACGACGCGGGCGTCCGGCACCGCCGCGCGCAGGTTCTCCAGGGTGGGCACGATCACCTGCGCCTCGTTCAGCGCCGGGATCAGGAACACCAGCCGCGCGCCGTGGTGCCGCTGTGGGGGTCGGGGCGCGGGACGGGTGGCGGCGAGCGTCTGCTGGATCACGTACGCTGCGAAGAGAAGCAGGCCGAGCACGTCAAGGACAGTCAGGGCGTTCGTCAAGGGTCTCCCAGGGGGGCCGCCAGGGCGGCGCAACTCTCACATCATGCCTGATCACGGCCTGACTTGACCAGGGGGCTGGATGAGAAAACGTATCCTGTCCCGTATGTCTGTCGTGACCCGCATCGCTCCCAGCCCGACCGGCGACCCGCACGTGGGCACCGCGTACATCGGCCTATTCAACTTCATCCTGGCCCGCCAGGCGGGCGGAAGGTTCATCCTGCGCATCGAGGACACCGACCGTGGCCGCTACGTCGCGGACAGCGAGACGCGCATCTTCCGCATGATGCAGTGGCTGGGCCTGACCCCCGACGAGTCCCCTCTCCAGGGCGGCCCTAACGGCCCGTACCGGCAATCCGAGCGCATGGACCTGTACGGCGACTACGCCCGGCAGCTCGTCGCGTCCGGTCACGCGTATTACGCGTTCGAGACGCCGGACGAGCTGTCGGCGCTGCGCGAGGCGGCGCAGGCGGCCGGCCACGTGATCCACGTGCCGAGCCGGGACCTGGACGCGGCCGAGGCGCAGCGCCGGGTGGACGCGGGCGAGGCGGCCGTGATCCGCCTGAAGGTGCCGCGTGAGGGCGAGACGGTCGTGAACGACGTGCTGCGCGACCCGATCCACTTCCAGAACCGCGAGATCGACGACAAGGTGCTGCTCAAGGCCGACGGCTTTCCCACGTACCACCTCGCGAACGTGGTGGACGACCGCGCGATGGGCGTGACGCACGTGGTGCGCGCCGAGGAGTGGATCACGTCCACGCCCATCCACATCCTGCTGTACCGCGCCTTTTCGTGGCCCGAGCCGGTGTGGGCGCACATGCCGCTGCTGCGCAACGCCGACCGCAGCAAGATCAGCAAGCGCAAGAACCCCACCAGCGTCGAGTGGTACCAGCAGCAGGGCTTCTTGCCCGAGGCGCTGCTGAACTTCCTGGCGACCATGGGCTGGACGCACCCGGACGGCCGCGAGATCTTCGACCTGCCCGAACTCGAGCGGGTGTTCCGCGTGGAGGACGTGACGCTGGGCGGCCCGGTGTTCGATCAGGCCAGGCTGCGCTGGTACAACGGCAAGTACCTGCGCGAGGTGTTGACGGAGGACGACGTGGCCCGCCGCCTGCACGCGTTCCTGGCAGAGCACAAGTCGGACCTGCCGCTCGACGACCACTTCCGCGCCGTGACGCGCCTGATGACGCCGCGTATCGAGGTCTTCAGCGAGTTCCTCGACAAGACGCCGTACTTCTGGTCGGAGACCTACCCCGTGACCGAGAAGGCGCAGGCGGCCATCGACGGCGCGCGCGACGTGCTGCCGGACCTCACCGCCCGCCTGAAGAACGCGCCCGCCTTCGATGCCGTGAGCATCAAGGCGCTGTTCCAGACCTACGCCGAGGAGCAGGGCCTGAAGCTCGGCAAGGTGATGCCGCCGGTGCGCGCGGCCGTGGCCGGGACGCTGGAAAGCCCGGACCTGCCGGAGCTGCTCGCCACGCTGGGCCAGGAGCGCGTCGTGGCGCGGCTCACGCGGGCGCTGCCGTGAGCGCGGCGGCATGAGCGTGCTGGCAGGCGTGCTGGTCGCCGGGATCGCGCTGCTGCACGTGTACATCCTGGTGCTGGAGATGGTCCTGTGGGAGACACCGCGCGCCATGCGGGCCTTCGGCACAACCCCGGACTTCGCGCGGCAGACCCGCGCGCTGGCGGCCAACCAGGGCCTGTACAACGGCTTCCTGGCCGCCGGGCTGCTGTGGGGGCTGCTGATCCAGTCACCCTCGGTGCAACTGTTCTTCCTGAGCTGCGTGGCCGTGGCGGGGATCTACGGCGCGCTCACCGCCAACCGGCGCATCCTGTTCGTGCAGACGGTACCGGCCGCCGTGGCGATCCTGGCCGTGCTGCTGTCGCGCTGACGGTCACGGCCGGGCTCCGGACGTGAACTCCAGCCGGCCCGTACCGGCGTGCAGGATCAGGGTGGAGCCGCGCCACTCCACGCGCGTGACCCGCTCCAGCAGGGTGGTGAAGTCCTCGCGCAGCGCCAGCGCGTGGTCCGGGCAGAAGTCGCCGGTGCCGGCCTGCACGTTCCAGATGCGGACAGAGTTGCCGCTGATCGCCACGCGGGCGCGCAGCGGACTGCACCCCGTCGTGCCGGTCAGCCGCCCGCCGTGGACGGTGAAGGCGGGCCGGGCCATCCGCGTGCCGGGCACCCGCAGCCGGCCCCCGTCCGGCGTGAGGCCCGCGAGCGTCCAGCGTGGACCGGCGAAGGGCACGGGCAGGGGCGCGGTGGTCAGGGCGAGCACGGCCAGGATGCTCAGCATGACCGCAGTGTCCACGTCCGGCCTGATGCGGAGGTGAGGACGCTAGACTGCGTCCAAACGAGCGTTAGATCAGGAGGCACACACGTGACAGGAGACCGCCGAATTCGGGTGCTGATCGCCAAGCCCGGCATGGACGGCCACGACCGGGGCGCGAAGGTCGTGGCGCGCGCCCTGCGCGACGCGGGCATGGAAGTGATCTACACCGGCCTGCGCCAGACCGCCGAGATGATCGTGAACGCGGCCGTACAGGAGGACGTGGACGCCATCGGCCTGAGCGTGCTGTCGGGCGCGCACATGGTGTACTTCCGCGACGTCATGAGCCTGCTGCGCGAACAGGGCGCGGACGACATCATCGTGTTCGGCGGCGGCATCATCCCCGACCAGGACCTGCCGAAGTTGCAGGAGATCGGCGTGGGGCGCGTATTCACGCCGGGCGCGAGCACTGAGGACGCCGCCTCGTACCTGCGCGAAGCCGTGCAGGAGCGCTGGCGACAACAGGGCGGCGCGTGAGCGACGCCACCTACGGCGCGCCCGCCCGCTCAGACATGGGCCGCGTGCTGCCGCTGTACGCGGCCCAGGCGCTGGCGACCGGCGCGACCACGGTCAGCACGGTGCTCGCCAGCCTGATCATCAGCGGGCTGGCCAGTGAGACGCTGGCGGGGCTGCCCAGCACGCTGATCCAGACCTCCGGGGCGCTGTCGGCCGGGGCCTTCGGCGCGCTGATGCTGCGCGCCGGGCGGCGTACGGGCCTGGCAGCGGCCTTCACGCTGGGCGCGCTGGGGGCCGTGGTCGGCTTTCTGGGCGCCCGCGCGGGCATAACCCCGGTGTTCCTGCTGGGCGCGATGCTGATGGGCGGCGCGCAGGGCGGCTACCAGCAGGCCCGTTACGCCGCCGCCGAGAGCGTTCCGGAAGGGCGGCGCGGCCTGGCGCTGGGCGTGATGATGCTGATGAGCGTGCTGGGCTCGTTCGTGATCACCGGCTTCTCGCGGCCCATCGAGGCGCTGGGCCGGGCGCTGGGGAGCACGCCGGAGGTCGCCGGGTGGCTGGTCGGTGGAGGCCTGCTGGCGACCGCAGCCGGCCTGATGGTCGCGTGGAAGCCGCTGCGCCCGGCCCACCCGAACGCCGGCGCCGGCACGCCGCAGGCCCGGCTGGGCGCCCTCCAGGCGTTCCGCATTCCCGGCGTGCGCTCCACCGCGCTGGCCATGGCGACCGCGCAGGGCCTGATGGTCACGCTGATGAGCCTCACGCCGCTGCGCGCGCACCACATGGGCGTGGATCACGCGGGCGTGGCCGCGCTGATCTCGGGGCACATCCTGGGCATGTTCGGCTTCGGATGGCTGACCGGCCCGCTGATCGACCGCGTGGGCCTGCGCTTCGGATATGTGGGCGGCGCGGCCCTGCTGCTGGCCGCCGCCGTGACCGCTCCACTGACCGGCACCGCGTGGCTGGGCGTGTCCATGTTCCTGCTGGGCCTGGGCTGGAACCTGGCCTTCGTGGCGGGCAGCAAGGCCCTCACACGCTTCCCGGCCGCGCAGGGCATCACCGACAGCCTGGGCTTCGTGGCGTCCGGGCTGGGCACGTTGATCGGCGGCGTCGTGATCGCCCGGGTCGGCTTCCCGGTCCTGGCCGCCGCGTGCGCGGCGTGGGCGCTGCTGCCGCTGGTCAGCGCGTGGCGGGTGCGGCCGCCAACGTGAACCAGCACTCTGGGCACCAGACCCGCCAGCCCAGCAAGCTGGGTAGCAGCCACGCATGGATGGAGTGACGCTGAGGGCCGCGTCGTGAGGATGCGCCCAGCGTCCGGCCGCCCCGAGTGACCTGGGCCACGACGAACGCGCCGCCCTGATCCCAGAAGGCGGCGCGCGTCATGCCCGGAATGTCGGCCCGGCGCTTACCCGAAGCGTCCGCTCACGTAGGCCTCGGTGCGCTCGTCGCGGGGGCTGGTGAAGATCTGGTCGGTCACGCCGTGCTCGACCATGTCGCCCACCAGGAAGAACGACGTGGTGTCGCTCACTCGGGCGGCCTGGTGCATGTTGTGCGTGACGATCACGATGGTCGTGACCTTCTTCAGCTCCGACATCAGGTCCTCGATCTTGGCGGTGCTGGCCGGGTCCAGGGCGCTGGTGGGCTCGTCCATGAGCAGGATCTCGGGCTCGACCGCCAGGGCGCGGGCGATGCACAATCTCTGCTGCTGCCCGCCGGACAGGCCGGTGGCGGGCGTGTTCAGGCGGTCCTTGACTTCCGTCCACAGCGCCGCGCCCTTGAGGCTGCGCTCCGCGACCTGCATCAGCTGGGCGCGGTCGCGCACGCCGCTGAGTTTCAGGCCCGACACGACGTTGTCGAACACGCTCATGGTCGGGAAGGGATTGGGCTTCTGGAAGACCATGCCCACGCGGCGGCGCATGCTGACCGGGTCGACGGCCGGGTCGTAGATGTCCTGGCCGTCCAGCAGGATCTTGCCGGCAACGCGCGCGCCGGGCGTCAGGTCGTGCATGCGGTTGATGGCGCGCAGGAAGGTGGTCTTGCCGCAGCCGGACGGGCCGATCAGGGCGTTCACGGTGCCCCGGCGGAAATCCAGGCTGACGCTTTTCACGGCGCGGTTCTCGCCGTAGAAGATGTCGACATTCTGGGCGCTGAGGATCACGGGGGAGGTGGACTGGGTCATGTCAGGGGACTCCTGGGACGTGGGCTCTGGGCGATGAGCGCTGAGGGAAAACCGGTGGGCGTCGGGTGTGCTGCCTGCTCAGAGCTCAGAGCCCAGCGCTCACGTCCCCTTATTTCCGGCGGCTGAAGCGCCGGGCGAGCAGGCTGGTCACGAAGATCAGCACGATCAGCAGCAGCGCGCCGGCCTTGGCGAGGCGCTGGTTCTCGTCGTACGCGCTGGTCGCACCGCGGTAGATCTCGAGCGGCAGGGCGCTCATGGGTTTGGCGGGATTCAGGTTCACGTTCGGGTTGCCGAAGGCGGTGAACAGCAGCGGCGCGGCCTCGCCGGCCACGCGCGCCAGCGCCAGCATGACGCCGGTGACGATGCCCCCGGCGGCGGCCGGCAGCACGATCCGCAGCGTGACCAGCCACTTGGGCAGGCCCAGCGCCAGCCCGGCCTCGCGCACGCTCTGCGGCACGAGTTTCAGGACTTCCTCGCTGGTGCGCACCACGATCGGGATCATCAGGAAGCCCAGCGCGAGCGCGCCCGCGAAGCCGGAGAACCCGAAGTGCAGCACGATCAGGCCGTACGCGACCAGACCCATCACGATGGCGGGGATGCCCGCGAGCACGTCGCTGATCATGCGGACGGTGGGCATCAGCGGGTGGCGGGGGTACTCGGACAGGAAGATCCCGCCGGCCACGCCGACGATCACGCCGATCACGGAGGCCATCAGCAGCATCTCGACGCTGCCGGCGATGGCGTTCAGCAACCCGCCGCCCGTCTCGCCTTCCGGGGCGGGCACCTTGGTGAAGAAGGCGAGGTTCATGGCGCCCAGACCCTCACGCAGCAGGTACACGAAGATCAGGATCAGGGGCGCCACCACGACCAGCGTGGCGAGCAGGATCAGCGCGCCCATCAGCAGGTTCTTCACGCGCCGCGCGGGGCTCAGGGCGGTGGTCGGGCGGGCGGCGGCGGACGTCAGGGCGCTCATCATTGGATTCCCTTGGGCGTCAGGCGGGCGATGATCAGCCGCGCGACGTAGTTCACGAGCACGCTCAGGAAGAACAGCGTCAGGCCGAGCGTCACCACCGACGAGCGGTGCAGCGTCTCACGGGCGTCTCCGAACTGGTTGGCGATCACCGAGGCCATGGTGCTGGCGTTGCCCCAGATGGAGCGCAGCACGTCCTGGCTGTCCCCGATCACCATGGCGACGGCCAGCGTCTCGCCCAGCGCGCGGCCCAGCGCGAGGATCACGCCGCCCAGGATGCCGGCGCGGGCGTAAGGCAAGATGGCGCGCGAGATGACTTCCCACTTGGTCGCGCCCAGCGCGTACATCGCCTCGCGCTGGTCCTGCGGCACCAGCCGGATCACGTCGCGCGCCACCGAGGCGGTGTACGGCAGGATCATGACCGTCAGGATGATGATCGCCAGGGCCAGGCCGCGCCCCGCACCGCTGCTGGGCACGAAGAAGCACTGCAGCGTGGTCTTGTTCTCGGCCCACAGCGCAGCGCACTTGGTGTACAGCGCCAGGCGGTCGGGGTGGTCGGGGCTGAAGAAGGTGATCTGCCAGCGGCCCAGGATGGGCGCGATCACGAACAGGGCCCACAGGCCGTACACCACGCTGGGCACGGCGGCCAGCAGCTCGATCAGGTACCCGACCGGGTTGGCCAGCCACCGGGGCGCGTACTCCGCGACGAACAGGGCGCTCGCGACGGCCAGCGGCACGCTGATCAGCAGCGCGACCAGGCTGGTCACCAGGGTGCCCGCGATCATGCTGGACGCCCCGAACACGCCGGCGACCGGGTTCCACGTGCGCTGCGTGAAGAAGCTCAGGCCGAAGTGTTGCAGGGCGGGCCAGGAATCCCGGGTGAGCTGGTAGATGCTGGTCAGGAAGACCAGCAGGATCACCGAGGCCAGGACCAGGATCAGGCCCTCGAACACGCGGTCGCTGGCGCTCGACAGTCTGGCGGGCGGGGCGGGGCGGGTGGGTTCACTCATGGGATCATGACCTCGGCAGGCATCTGGGCCACAGTTGACCCCGGGATCGTCATGGGCGGGTCAGGCCGGGTCCCGGGGTACGAAAAACGGGCGGCCACGCGTGGTGGACCGCCCCGTAGAGGTTCAGACGTTCAGAACTTCTTGCCGTCGAAGGTCAGGGTGTTGATGATGCTCTTGGCCTTGGCTTCCACGTTGTCCGGCAGCTTGGCGTAGTCCAGGGGCTCGTTGTAGCCCTGCCCGGTGGTGACCATCCACGTCAGGAGCTTCTTGAGCTGCTGCGCCTGCGCCTGGGTGCGGCTGCCGTACTTCTGCTCCTGGTAGAAGATCACGTACGTGAAGCTCGCAATCGGGTAGGCGTCGGCGTTCGCGGAGTTGGTCAGCGACACGCGGGTGTCGGCGGGGATCACGACGCCCTTGGCGGCCATCGCGGCGGGGACGTTGTCGGCCAGCACGTACTTGCCCGCACGGTTCTGCACGCTGCCGTAGGGCAGCTTGTTCTGCTTGGCGTACACCAGTTCCACGTAGCCGATGGCGCCGGGGGTGCTCTTGACCACGCCGGCCACGCCGTCGTTGCCCTTGGCGCCGGTGCCGACCGGCCAGCTCAGCGAGTTGCCCACGCCGACCTTGGTCTTCCACTCGGTGCTGACCTTGCTCAGGTAGTCGCTGAACACGTAGGTCGTGCCCGAGCCGTCGCTGCGGCGGGCGACCGTGATCGGCAGCGGAGCCAGGGTCACGCCGGGGTTCAGCGCGGCGATGGCCTTGTCGTTCCAGGTCTTGATCTTGCCCAGGTAGATGTCCGCGAGCACCTTACCCGTGAACTTCAGGGGCTCGGTCACGCCGGGCAGGTTGTACGCGGGCACCACGGCGCCGATGGCGGTGGGGATGTGCAGCAGCTTGGCGGGCGCCGCCTTCATGGCGTCGTCGCTCATGGGGTTGTCGCTGCCGGCGAAATCCACGGTGCGCTCGGTGATGGCCTTCTGGCCGGCGCCGGAGCCGACCGACTGGTAGTTGACGTCCACACCGGCAGCGTTCTTGTACTCGGCGAACATCTTGGAGTACAGCGGGTACGGGAAGGATGCGCCGGCGCCCGTGAGGCTCTGGGCGGTGGCGGAGCTTGCGACAAGGGCCAGGCCCAAGATCATGATCGTCTTCATACGGTCGTAGCTTGGCGGGCTTGTGTCAGTGCTCCGTCAGGCCGTGTCAAGTCCGTGTCAGCCGCTGGGAGATAGTGCACCAGGCCAGCGCGGTGGGCACGCCCGTGCTGTGGCGGCCACCACCCGGTAGGTCCGTTTGTCAGCCGGGCGTGGCCCTACAGACTCAAGGCGCCTGGGGCCGCGTGCGGGCCAGCACCACGGCCAGACCCAGCAGCGCGGCGTTCAGCACCGCGATCACCACGAACAGCGCGCCCGGCCGCGCGTGGAAGATCACGCCCGCCAGACCCGCCGCGGGAATGGACGCCAGCAGCCCCAGCAGCTGCACGCCCGAGTACAGGTCGGCGCCGCCGCGCGCGGGCAGGCGGGCGAACAGCACCGCGCTCTGGTAGGTCTGCGTCAGGAAGATCGACGCCGCGAGCACCCCCACGACCAGCAGCAGCGCCGCCAGGTTCCCGGCCGGCACCAGCAGCAGCGCCGACGCGCCGAGCAGACCCAGCACCCGCGTGAACACCAGGGTTCGCTCGGCAGGCACGTGCGCGATACGCCGCAGGATCAGGCCGTACATCAGCGCGGTCACGGCGGCCGTCACGACCGGCAGCAGCGACACGCTGTTCACGCTGAAGCCCAGCGCCTCGCGGAAGTACAGGATCTGGAACACGTTCATCTGGTCGATGAACAAGCTCAGCACCGTGAACGCCACCACCTGCGACAGGCCCGGCGCGCGGCGGCCCTCCCACACGTGCGCCACGGTCTGCCGCAGGCTCTGCAGGGGGTGAAGGTCGCGGTGCTCGTGCATGGCCGCCGCGCCGGTGCCGGTCTCCTGCGTGATCGCGTTGCGCCACAGGAACATGACGGTCATGCCCACCCCGCCCAGCGCGTAGTACACCCGCAGCGTCGGCACCACGCCGTATGCCTGCATCACCAGCCCGACCAGGGGCGTGATCAGCCCGCATGTGGCGACGATCAGGTTGATGATGCCGAACACCCGCGCCCGCTGCGACTGCTCGACGTCCTCGATGACCAGCAGGCTCCACGACACCATCACGATGCGGCCCGTGGCGCTCAGGACGCCGGCCAGCAGGAACGCGCCCACGCTGTCCGACAGCGCCCACACGAACATCGGCATCGTCCACGACACCAGGTCCCACCACAGGGTGGTGCGCTTGCGGCCCAGGCGGTTGGTGATCGGCGCGGCCAGCAGCTGGAACACGAAGGAAAACGCCAGCGTGATGGACCCGACCAGCCCGATCTCGGTGCTGCTCAGCCCGACTTCACGCATGTACAGCGGCGTGTAGTACAGCACCACCACCCCAAAGACCGCCCACAGCGGCTCGGTGATGATCGCGCTGCGCGCGTTGCGGGGCAGACCCACCAGGGAGGGCCAGGGACGCCGGACAGCGGTGGACATGGGGAACTCCTGCGGGCAGACGGTCCGGCGGCGAGGGGCGAGGGCAATGAGCGACGCCCCGTGGTGAGAACCATCCGGGGCGCAGAGCTGGCGGAACGGGAGAGATTCGAACTCTCGGTACGGTTGCCCGTACACACGCTTTCCAGGCGTGCCCCTTCAACCACTCGGGCACCGTTCCAGGCGTCCAAGAGAGTAGCAAGGGGTCGCGGGGAAATCAAACCATGACGTTTTCCCCGCCGGGTCCGCAGCCCGCGGGCATACAATCGGCGCGTGACCCTCGTGACCGTGTTCGCCCTGCTGCTGTCGTATCTGCTGGGCTCCATTCCGGCTGCCGCGTGGGTGGCGCGGGCGCGGGGCGTGGACATCCGCACGGTCGGCAGCGGGAACAGCGGCGCGACCAACGTGCTGCGCTCGGTCGGCCGGGGACCGGCGCTGGCGGTCGCGGTGTTCGACATCCTCAAGGGCGCGCTGGCGGTGGTGATCGCGCGGGCGCTGGGGCTGGACCCGCTGTGGTCGGCGCTGTGCGGGCTGGCGGCCGTGATCGGGCACAACTACAGCCCGTTCCTGGGCTTCCGGGGCGGCAAGGGCGTGGCGACCAGCTTCGGCACGCTCGCGGTGATTGACCCGGTGGTGGGGGCGTGCGCGTTCGTGCTGGGCATCTTCACCATGTGGCTCACGCGCTTCGTGTCGGCCGGGAGCATCATCGCGGCGGTCGCGGCGGGCCTCCTGGTCATGGTCATGCAGCGCCCCATATGGATGACCGTGATCGTGCTGCTGCTGGCCGGGCAGTTGGTATGGCTGCACCGGGCGAACATCACGCGGCTGCACGAGGGCACCGAGCGGCGTCTAGGCGAAAAGGTGAAGTGAGGGGACGACCCGGGGACCAGGAGCGCTATCCTGGGCGGGTTACACAGCCCGCTGCCCTGCCCGGACGCCACCCGTCCGTGCCCGCCCCCGTTTCCCGGAGCCCGCTATGTCCGCCAGAATCCGTATCTATGGTCAGGAGGCCGTGTTCAGCCAGGGGCACTGGTCGTGTCCGGACGAGAGCCTGCGGGCCATGCTCGAGGCCCTGGCGGACCCGCGCGCCCTGACCGAGGAGCAGGAGCGCGAGCACGCCCTGTACGCGGCGGGGCGCTACGGCGGCCTGATCGCCACCGAGTACGGCTGGGAGGCCGCGCCGCACCCGGAAGCGGAGATCAAGCTCGAGGACTTCCAGCCGCGCCGCGAGCCGCGCAAGCCGGGCGGCGGCCTGCTGGGCGGCCTGTTCCGCCGCAAGGGCTGACACCGGTCACCACATCTGTTGAGGGAAAACCTTCAACAGATGTGGTGCGAGCAGAGCGAGTGACCGCCACAGACAGCCGCCTTCGTGGAATTGATGGCGGGACACCGCCACCATCAATGCAACGGAGCACCGCTGTGAGCGCGCCATAGACGTGGCGCTTGACCCCCCGCGCCGCAGCGTCTACCCTGACCGGCATGAACGCCCGCCCGACCACCATTACCCCGTGAGGGCGGTGTCGTGACGGCAGCCGCCCCGCAGGACTTGCGGGGCGGATTTTTTATGGAGGACGTATGCGCGTAGCGATCGTCGGAGCGACCGGAGCGGTGGGACACGAACTTCTGAAGGTGCTGGAGACCAGCCGTCTGCAGTTTGACGAGCTGCTGCTGTACGCCTCGCCGCGCAGCGCGGGCAGCACCCTGCCCTTCCTTGGCCGCGACCTGACCGTGCAGGCCACCCCCGAGGGCGCCATCGACGCGGACGTGATCCTAGCGTCGGCGGGCGGCAGCATCAGCAAGGAAAAGGCCCCGAAGTGGGTGGAGGGCGGCGCGGTCGTGATCGACAACTCCAGCGCCTTCCGCTACGACGAGGGCGTGCCGCTGGTGGTGCCCGAGGTGAACGGCGACGCCGCCCTGACGCACCGGGGCATCATCGCCAACCCGAACTGCACCACGGCCATCGCGGTGGTCGCCGTGGCTCCCATCCACCGGGCGTACGGCGTCCGGCGCATGATCGTCAGCACGTACCAGGCGACCAGCGGCGCGGGCGCCAAGGGCATGGACGAGCTGCTGGAGCAGACGCGCGTGGAACTGGACGGCGGGCAGGCGCAGGCGAGCGTGTTCGCGCACCCGATTCCCTTCAACGTGATCCCGCACATCGACGCCTTCCAGGACAACGGCTACACCAAGGAGGAGATGAAGGTCGTGTGGGAGACCCGCAAGATCCTCGGGGACGACTCCCCGCTGATCTCGTGCACCGCCGTGCGGATTCCCACGCTGCGCACGCACAGCGAGGCGATCACGCTGGAACTGGAGCGGCCCGCCGCCCCGGAGGACGTGCGCGCCCTGCTGGCCGGCGCCGCCGGCGTCGAGGTGCGCGACGATCCTGCCGGCAAGCTCTACCCCATGCCGCTGACCGCGAGCGGCAAGTACGACGTGGAGGTCGGGCGTATCCGGGAATCGCTGGTGTTCGAGGGCGGCATCGACCTGTTCGTGTCGGGCGACCAGCTCCTCAAGGGTGCGGCGCTGAACGCGGTGCAGATCGCGGAGTACCTGCAACAGAAGGGCGCCCTGAAAGCCCGTCAGCGCGCCTGACCGCTGCTGCCCACTGCTGGAGGCCTCCCCGCGCGGGAGGCCTTCGCCGTTCCGGCCGGGTCCAGGGCCCCGGGTCGGCGTCTGCACGAAACATTGACAAAGCCCTGTCAAGGTGAGGAATACGACAGCGCCGACCCATCCCCCGCCCGCGCACCACGAGCCGAGCCGGCCCCGTTGTCCCGAGTGGCCCCCGCGCCACCGCTGTCGCCCGGCCCGCCCCCCACCCTGGAGGACTGACCATGACCGAATACAAGCAGGACCTGTTCCGTTACGTCGCCGAGGAGTTCGCGGAGGACTACCACGAGGGCGAGCTGCAACGCCGCGAGTTCCTGCGCCGCATGACCCTGCTGGGCGGCGGCGTGGTCGGTGCGCGCACCCTGATCGCGTCGCTGGGGATCGCGGGCATCAGCGCGGCCGAACTGGCGCAGGCCCAGACCGCGCCGCCGCAGCCCGACCAGGCGAGTGGCGCGGGCATGGTCGATCCGCGCGACCCGGCCATCAAGGTCGGGCCGGTGACGTACGAGGCGCGCGGCTTCACCCAGCTCGCCTACCTCGCGCGGCCCGCTGGGAACGCGCCGGCCCCCGGCATCGTGGTCATCCACGAGAACAAGGGGCTGCAACCGCACATCCAGGACGTCGCGCGGCGGCTGGCGAAGGCGGGGTACATCGCGCTGGCGCCGGACCTGGTGTCCAAGATCGGCGGCACCGCGCAGTACATCGACACCGCACAGATCAGCTCGTACCTCGCGCAGGTCTCCGGCGACGAGCACGTGGCGAACCTCAAGGAGGCCGTGGCCGTCCTGCAAAAACAGCCGGGCGTGCAGGGCATCGGGGCGATCGGCTTCTGCTTCGGCGGTGGGCTGGCGTGGCGGCTCTCGACGGAGGTGCCGGAGCTGAGGGCAGTCGTGCCGTTCTACGGCCCCGCGCCAGACACCGCCAAGGTCAAGGACATCAAGGCGGCGGTGCTCGGCGTGTACGGCGCGAACGACACCCGCATCAACGCCGGCATTCCGCAGCTGGAAACGGCGCTCAAGGCCGCCGGCACCCGCTACGGCATCAAGGTCTACGAGGGCGCCGGGCACGCCTTCAACAACGACACCGGCCAGAACTACGTGAAGTCGGCCGCCGACGCCGCGTGGGCCGACGCCATGGCGTGGTTCAAGCAGTACCTGAACAGCTGAGCCGACGGATGGGGGGCGCGGGGGCCAGAAGGTGCGGCCCGCCGCGCCCCTCTCCTGTTTCCTCCCGCTCGGCCATTGCGCTTACCGCGTGGCGGGCGTGGCGCGGTAGCCTGGGCCGGTGCGCTCCCCGTGAGCGCGGCCCCCGGAGGGAGACCATGACGCACCTCGTTCTGACCAGCCGACTTCGCACCCGCGCCCGTACCGGAGGCCAGAACGCTTCATGCTGCACACCCGCCCGGGGCCGACGCCCCATGTAAGTCCTGCTCCCGAATCCGACGCCGCCCGCTCCCGGCGGTACCTGCGGACATTTCTCTCGTACTACCGGCCATACCGCCGGCTGCTGCTGGCCGACCTCGCCTGCGCGTTCGTGGTGGCGGGGATCGCAGTGGTGGTGCCGCTGCTGGTCCGGTACATCACCGGCGAGTTGCTGGCCGCTGCGCCGCCCACCCTGCCCGGCCCCATCGTCGCGGTCGGGGCGGCCATGCTCGGCCTGCTGGTCGTGCAGGTCGCGTGCGACACCTTCGTGGACGTGCAGGGGCACATGATGGGCACCCTGATCGAGCGCGACATGCGCCGCGACCTGTTCGACCACTACCAGCGCCTGCCGCGGCGCTTCCACGACACGCAGCGCACCGGCCAGCTGCTGTCGCGGCTGACGGGCGACCTGGAGGCGATCAGCGAACTCGCCCACCACGGCCCCGAGGACGTGCTGATCGCCGTGATCAAGTTCGTGGGCACCTTCGCGGTGCTGCTCCAGGTCACGCCCGGCCTGACCGGCGTGATCTTCGCGCTGCTGCCGGTGATGCTGGTCTACGCCCTGCGCTTCCACCGCCGCCTGAGCGCCGCGTACCTGCGGGGCCGCGAGCGCATGGGCGACGTGAACGCGCAGGTCGAGGACTCGCTGGCCGGCATCCGGGTGGTGCAGTCGTTTGCCGGCGAGACCGCCGAGGCACGCAAGTTTGCCCTAGAGAATGCGCGTTTCGTGCAGACGCGGCGCGACGTCTTCCGCAACGAGGCGTGGTTTCACCAGGGCGTCCAGACCTTCACGGGCCTGCTGACCATTCTGGTGGTCGTGCTGGGCGGGGTGCTGATCGCCCGCCGCGACCTGGCGCTGGCGGACCTGCTCACCGCCCTGCTGCTGGTCGGCGTGCTGGTCGATCCGGTGCAGCGCTTCGTGAACTTCGCCCGCGTGGCTCAGGAGGGTCTGCCGGGCTTCACACGCTTCATGCAGATCATGGACCTTCAGCCGGAGATCGCGGACGCCCCGCACGCCACGCCATTGACAGGCGTGCGCGGCCGGATCGAGTTCCGCGACGTGTCCTTCGCGTATGCCGAGGACGGCGAACACGTCCTGCGCGGCCTGAACCTGAGGGTCCAGCCCGGCGAGACCGTGGCGCTGGTCGGGCCGTCCGGGGCCGGCAAGTCCACGCTGTGCGCCCTGATTCCCCGCTTCTACGAGGTCACGGCCGGCAGCATATTGATCGACGGCCACGACGTGCGGGACGTGACGCTCGCGTCGCTGCGCCGGCAGATCGGGGTGGTGCCGCAGGACGTGTACCTGTTCGCGGGCAGTGTGGCCGACAACATCCGCTACGGCCGCCCGGACGCCACCGACGCCGAGGTCGAGGCCGCCGCGCGCCGCGCGCACGCGCACGACTTCATCCGCGCCCTGCCACTGGGCTACGACACCGAGGTCGGGCAGCGCGGCGTGATGCTCTCCGGCGGGCAGCGCCAGCGCCTCAGCCTCGCCCGCGCGTTCCTGACAGACCCGCCGATCCTGCTCCTCGACGAGGCGACCAGCGCCCTGGACACCGGCAGCGAGCGCGCGGTGCAGGCCGCCCTGGAAACCCTGCGTGGCCACCGCACCCAGCTGGTGATCGCCCACCGCCTGTCGACCGTCCGCACCGCCGACCGCATCGTGGTGCTCACCGAGGACGGCATCGTCGAGGACGGCACGCACGCCCAGCTCCTGGCGCGCGGCGGCGCGTACGCCCAGCTGTATGACTCGGGACAGGCCGTCTAGGCGATTGACGCCCGGCGCGCCCAGCCGCTAAGCTCCGCGGCATGAGCGGCCAGACGACCCCCGACGCCTCCATCCGGTTCCGGGTGGGGCGTGTCGGAGCGGGCCTGCCCGTGCTCCCGCCACCCTCCGGGGTGTAACCGCGTCACGTGCCGCCGCGCGTCCTGGTGACGCCGACCACCGCCGTTGCATTCACAGAGGAGACATACCATGCGGACATCGCAGGGACTGTTCGTGACGTGGCGCGACGCGCCCGCTGACGCCGAGACGAGGGGCATCCGGGCGCTGAGCCGTGCCGGATTCGTGAAGAAGGTCGGGGCGGGCCTGTACGCCCATTTGCCGCTGATGACCCGGGTGATGGCCCGGCTGGAAACGCTGCTGCGCCGGGAACTGGAGGGCGCGGCGCAGGAGGTGGACTTCCCGCTGCTGCAACCGCAGGCCCTGTGGCAGCAGTCGGGCCGCTGGGACGCGTACACGCGCGCCGAGGGCATCATGTTCACCGTCACGGACCGCGCCGGTCGCGCGCACGCCCTGGGGCCGACACACGAGGAACTGGCCGCGTCCGTGGTGGGCGACGTGGCGCGCAGTTACCGCGACCTGCCGCTGTGCGTGTACCAGATCGGCCGCAAATTCCGCGACGAGCTGCGGCCCCGCGCCGGCCTGCTGCGCACGCAGGAGTTCGTCATGAAGGACGCGTATTCGTTCCACACGACGCCTGACGACCTCGCCGCGCAGTTTTGCGCCATGAGCGACGTGTACGCCCGCGTCCTGACCCGGCTGGGCGTGCCGTGGCGGGCGGTCGAGGCGGACAGCGGCAGCATCGGCGGCACCGGCAGCCGCGAGTTCATGCTGCTCTCCGACGTGGGCGAGGACGAGGTGCTCTACAGCCCGGACGGCCAGTACGCCGCGAACGCGGAGCGCGCCGTGGGCCGCGCGGCGGACCCCGGTCCGTCGCCGTTTGCGGGCGCGACACGCCGCCGCACGCCGGACGCCGGCACGGTCGAGGCGGCCTGCGCCGCGCTGGGGTGCGCGCCGGGCCACATGGTCAAGAACGTCCTGCTGCTCGCCACCTTCGCCCGGCCGGACGCCGATGACCGCGTGCCGGTGCTCGTCAGCGTGCGCGGCGACGATAGCGTGAACACCGTGAAGGTCTGGAACGCCGTGCAGGAACGCGCCGGGCAGGTCGGGGGCGGCACCCTTCTGCGCCTTGACGCGGCCGGGCCGGACATCTGGGCCGATCCGGCCGCGGTGCCGCTCGGCTATGTCGCCCCGGACCTTCCGGACGAAGTCCTTGCCCGCCAGGACACGCTGCACCCGGATTTCCTGCGCCTGTGCGACCGCGAGGCTGCCGCCCTGCGCGACTTCGCCACCGGCGCCAACGAGACCGGCTGGCACGTCACGGGCGCCAACTGGCACGCCCAGTACCGCCTGCCGGACATCGTGGATCTCCGGCAGGCCCGCGCCGGCGACGCGTGCCGGCACGATCCGGCCCAGCACCTCCAGGCGGCCCGCGCCATCGAGGTCGGGCACGTCTTCCAGCTCGGCACCCGCTACACGGACGCCCTGAACATCACCGTAAGCGGTCCGGACGGCACGCCCCAGCCGGTGTTCATGGGCTGTTACGGGCTGGGCGTCACCCGCCTCGTGCAGGCCGTCGCTGAGGTGCACAATGACGAGCGCGGCCTAGTGTGGCCGGAGATCATCGCGCCCTACCACGTGGTCCTCACCGTCGTGAACATGCAGGACGCCGCGCAGGCACAGGCCGCCGGCCAGCTCTACGCGGACCTGCGCGCCGCCGGGGTCGACGTCCTGCTCGACGACCGCGACGAGCGGCCCGGCGTGAAGTTCGCGGACGCGGAGTTGTGGGGCATTCCGTGGCGCGTCACCATCGGCCGGGCGCTGGACCGCGGCGAGGTCGAGATCCAGGAACGGACATCGGGCCATGTCGAGACGATGCCCATCCGCGACGCGGTGACGTGGCTGGGCGAGCGGGGGACGTGACGCTCCAGAGGCCACTCAAGCCAAGCAGGAAAATCCGAAGCGTCCCACCCTGCGCCTGACTCAAAGCCGTCGTGCGCGAAGGGCGCGAGCGCTGACGATACCGATACACGTCCACGGCCGCTCGCTGACGAGGTCCCCTTACAGGTCAGCCCGAGCAAGACGGCGACTGCCTGCCGAGCGCCGCTCCCCTGCCCTCCGGGGTGAGCGGGAGGGGGCAACCGCAAACCCTCAGCCCGTGATCCGGTCGACCTCCGCCAGGTCGTCGGCCGACAGCACCCACCCGGCCGCCCCGACGTTCGCGTCGATCTGGCCGGGTTTGGTCGCGCCGGCGATCACGGAACTCGTCACGTCGAACGACAGCAGCCAGCTGAACGCGAGTTCCAGCAGCGTGTGTCCGCGCCCCTCCGCGAAGGCGCGCAGCTTCTCCACGGCGTCCCAGTTGTGCGCGTTCAGGTAGCGCTGCTGCGCGCCCTCGGAGCCGGTGATGCGCGCACCCTCGGGCAGGGGCTCGTCGCGGCGGTACTTGCCGGTCAGCAGGCCGCTGGCGAGCGGGAAGTACGGCAGCAGGCCCAGATCCAGTTCCTTCATGGTGGGCACGAGGTCCTGCTCGATGCCGCGCACGAGCAGGCTGTGTTCGTCCTGGCAGGAGGTGAAGCGCGCCCAGCCGTGCTGCCGGGCGGCGGCGTCGGCGGCGCGCACGCCGGCCGCGTCCATGTTCGACACGCCGATATGGCGCACGAGGCCCGCCTGCACCGCGTCGTTCAGCGCGCCAAGGGTGTCCTCGATGGGGGTGGCGGGGTCCGGGGTGTGGAGCTGGTACAGGTCGAGGTGATCGGTGCCCAGGCGCCGCAGGCTGGCTTCCAGGGCCTGCCGGACGTACTCGGGCCGGCCACCCTTGCGGCCGTCGCCCATGTCGTGCCCGAACTTGCTGGCCAGGACGATGTCCGCGCGCTGCGCGCCGAGGGCCTTGCCGAGCATCTCCTCGCTGCCGCCGCGGTTGCCGTACACGTCGGCGGTGTCGAAGAGGGTGATGCCGGCGTCCAGGGCGCGCCGCACGACGGCGTCGGTGCCGGCCTGGTCGAGCCGGCCACCGAAGTTGTTGCAGCCCAGCCCGACGACGGAGACGGAGAGGCCGGAGTGACCGAGGGTTCTGGTGTGCATGGCCGCATGCTAGGCGCGTGGGCGTGGGCCGTGACGCGGGCGGCGCCTTCGGAAAGCCTTGGGACTTGTTCCCTCATGGCCGTCCGGCACACTGTGGGCGTGCGCTCCCCTGCCCCGCCCCCCCGTCCGGGTTCGCCGCTGGTGCCGCCGCGCCGGGCGCCGCAGGTGCGGCCCGCCCTGACGCTCACGGCGGCGCTGATCGCCGGCGTGTGGGGGCAGGAGGTGGTGGACAGTGTGGGCTTCGGCGGGCGGCTGGACGCCTACGGCATCGAGCCGCGCGTGCCGGGCACGTTCTGGCACGTGCTGACCGCGCCGTTCCTGCACGCGGGCTTCGCGCACCTGATCGCCAACACGGTGCCGCTGGCGGTGCTGACCTTCATGGGCGCGGTGCGCAACGTCTGGCGCTTCGTGGCGGCCCTGATGATCATCGCCGTGCTGGGCGGCGCGCTGGTGTGGCTGTTCGGGCGGGGCGGCAGCGTGCACCTGGGTGCCAGCGAGCTGATCTTCGGGCTGCTGGCGTACCTGCTGGGCGTGGGCTGGTGGGAGCGGACGCCGGTGGCGATCGGCGTGGCGGCCCTGGCCTTCGCGCTGTACGGCGGCATCCTGTGGGGCGTGCTGCCGGGCAACCCCTACGTGTCGTGGGAGTCGCACCTGTTCGGGTTCGTGGCGGGGCTGGTCGCGGCCCTGCTGCTGCACGGCCGCCGGCCCCGGCGCGCGGCCCTCAGAGGGTGACCAGACCGCCGGGCGTCCGCAGCACGGCGCGCAGTTCGGCCTGCGGGGCCTCGTAGACCTCGACCTCGCCCTCGAACTGCAGGGCGTCCAGGCGGGCCCGCAGCCGGTCCGGGTGGGCGGTGCCCAGTTGCAGCTTCACCAGCCGCACCCCGGCGTCCGGGAGGCGCGTGGAGGGGGGCGGGGTCAGCCAGTGGATCAGCGACGGGGCCACGCCGTACATCGGCAGAGCGCCGGTGGCGGGCACCGTCACGCGCCAGCGGTGCTCGCCGCGCGACAGTTCGGGCACCTCGGGGCCGGGGTCGAGGCCCTCGACGGCCGCCACCCAGTGGATCAGGGCGGGGCCGGCGTCCAGCTGCGCGCGCATCTCGTCGGTGTCCAGCGCGAACCAGCGCGGGCGGCCCGGCGCGGGCGCGGCCGGATTCACGGCGATGACCTCCGCGTAGGCGTCGGGACCGAGGGACAGCAGGGCGTTGTGGGTGCCGTACGCGGCGTGCTCGCCGCCGGGCTGCATGGGCACGCCGAGGCGACCCTCCAGCCACGCGCGGCCCTCGTCCAGGGTGCGCGCGGCGATGACCAGGTGATCGAGACGGGCCGTCATGCGCCCAGCATACGTTCACGAACGCGCGCCGCAGGAGCGGGCGAGAACGGTGCCGTCACGCCCCGCGCGGACGGCTCATGCCGTGCAGGTCGCCCAGCACGATGGCGGCGGCCTTCTCGCCGCTCTCCAGCGCACCCTGGATGCCGCTCATGGACGTCACCTCGCCGGCGAGCAGCACGCCGGGCAGGGCGGTGGCGTGGCCGGGCAGGGTGGCGGCATAGCCGGGCGGCTGCGGGTACTGCGCGTGGCGGATGCGTTCGGTGAGCAGTGGGCGCAGGCCCTGCGCGGCCGGCCCGCCGTACCACCCGCCGAGTTCGCCGCGCACGCGGGCGTCCAGGGCGTCGTCGTCGAGGTCCGGCAGGCCCAGCACCGTCACGGTCAGCAGGTGCTGGCCGGCGGGCGCGCGGCCCGGCACGGCGTTCGACAGCCAGTGCGCGTTGTTGATCACGCCGCTTCGCGCGTTCAGCAGCAGCCGGACCTCCGGGTCGAGGCGGTCGCGCGCGGCGTAGTACACGTACGTGCTGCCCACACTGCCGCGCGACACGGGCTCGCCGGTCAGGGCCTGCGCGGTGTTCGGATCGGTGGCGACGATCACCTGCCGCGCGTCGATGTCGCCGGCGGTGGTAACCGCCGTGACGTGCTCGCCGTGCGGCAGGACGCGGGTCACGCGGGTGGACACGCTGACGTCCACGCCCTGCGCGAGTTGCGCGCTGACCGATCCCATGCCCGCGCGCGGAAGGGCCGCGCCGCCGTCCATCAGCATGCGGAAGTAGTAGCGGAACAGCCGCGCCGACGTGTCGAGCGTGCGGTCCAGGAAGATGCCGCCGAAGAACGGCCGGAAGAACACGTCCAGGGCCGCGCCGCTGAAGCCCTGGCGGCGCAGGTACGCGGCGGTGGTCTCGTCCGGGCCGACCAGCAGGCTGTGCGGCGCCGGCACCCGCAGCGCGGCGGCGAGCTTCGCCACGCGCAGCTTGTCCGCCAGCGGCAGCACGCGCGTGGTGAGCGTCGAGAACAGCCCGGCCGGATCGCGGATGGGGTCGCCCAGCACGTCCACGCGGGCGCCGCGGCGCACGGCCGCCGCCGGGGGCAGCGCCACCAGATCCAGCGCCGCGAGGTCGAGCTGCCGCTTCACGGCCGGGTACGCCGGGAACAGCACCTGATACCCGGCGTCGAGCGTGAAGCTGTCCACCGTGCGCGAGCGGACGCGCCCGCCCACCTCCGACCCCGCCTCCAGCACGCGCACGCGGCGCCCGGCACGCGTCAGGGTGCGCGCCGCCGTGAGGCCCGCGAGCCCCCCTCCGATCACCAGAACGTCGAGCATGCGGACAGTAGAGCAGAGAGCGGTGAGCAAAGGGCAGAGGGCCCACGCCCTCGGCCCTCCGCTCGCTGCTCCCCGTCAGTCCGTCGCGCCGGCGCGGTCCAGCCGGGTCTCCTCGACCTTCACGGTGGCGCGGCCCCGCAGGGGGCGTTCGGGCAGGAACACCGTGACCACGAAGGCCAGCCCCACCAGCACCGCCGAGACCAGGAACACGTGGTCGATGGCGCCCATCAGCACGCCGCGCAGCGCGTCCAGCACCGGGGTCAGGAGTTCGGGGTGCCCCACCTTGCCCAGGGCGCCGCCCAGCGCCTGCGTGGCCTGCTGGCTGCTCAGGACGTTGGGGTTGGCGATGGCGTCCTGCACGGGCGCGGGCAGCGTGCGCGCGGCGGCGGGCAGGGCGGGACCGAGGTTCGCGGCGAGCTGCGCGTTCACCAGCGCGCCGAAGAGGCTGACGGCCAGCGTGCCGCCGATCTGCCGGAAGAACTGGTTGCCGCCGGTGGCGCTGCCGAGCTGCTCGCGCGGCGCGGCGTTCTGCACGGCCAGGGTCAGCTGGCTGTTCACCGGGCCCAGGCCGATGCCCAGCAGGATCATCAGGCCCACGGCGAGCATCAGCGGGGTGCCCAGCGACAGCTGCGTGGCGAGCAGCAGCGCGCCGGTGGCGACGGCCGAGCCCAGCAGCACCATCCACTTGTAGCGGCCGGTGCGGCTCACGATCTGCCCCGACAGGGTGGAGGTCAGGATCATGCCGCCCATCAGGGGCGCGAGGGCCAGGCCGCTGCCGCTGGCGCTGGCGCCGCGCACGCCCTGCATGTACAGCGGCAGGTACAGGATCGCGGCGTACATGCCGGCGCTGACCAGCAGGCCGGCCACCGAGGCCGTGAGGATCGAGCGCTCGCCCATCAGGCGCAGGTTCAGGATGGGGCGTTCCTGCCGGCCCGCGTGCCACGCGTACCATCCGCCCAGGACGACCGTGGCGGCCAGCAGGCCGAGGATGCGCGGGCTGCCCCACGCGTAGGTGCCGCCGCCCCAGCTCATGGCGAGGGTCAGGGTGGTGACGGTGCCGGCCAGCAGCGCCGCGCCCAGCGCGTCGAAGTGCCCGCGCGCACCGGGGGCCGGCAGGCGGAAGAAGCGGAAGATCACGGCGGCCGCCAGCAGCGCGAAGGGGATGTTCACGAAGAACACGCTGCGCCACCCGAGGTGGTCCGTCAGGAACCCGCCGACCAGCGGGCCGACGACGCTGCTCACGCCCCACACCGCCCCGGTGTAGCCCTGGTACTTGCCGCGCTCCAGCGGCGTGAAGATGTCCGCGATGGCGGTGAAGCTCATGGCCATCAGGGTGCCGCCGCCGATGCCCTGGAAAGCGCGCCACACGATCAGCTGTTCCATGCTGGTCACGAAGCCCAGCGCGACCGAGCACACGGCGAACACCGCGATGCCGAACAGCAGCAGTGGCCGCCGCCCGAAGCGGTCGCTGACCGTGCCGACGATGGGAATGGTGATGGTGGTGGCCAGCGAGTACGCGGTGAAGGCCCACGCGTACAGGTGGAAGCCGCCCAGGTCCGAGATCACGCGCGGCATGGCACTGCCGACCACCGTGAGGTTGAGGCTGGCGAGGAACAGCACCGTCAGGATGCCGACGAAGGCGAGGAGCTTGTCACGTGGGGCCAGAGCGGCGCCCACGGGCGTGGGAAGGGGGGCAGGGCTGGTCATGCGGTTCTCCCGGTGGCGGCGAGGGGCTGGGGACTGAGCGCGTCGTGCAGGTTCCGCAGGGCTTCCAGGGCGGCCTGCACGGTGGCCGGCGGCACGTGGCCGAAGTGGGTGCCCACGATGGCCTGACCGCTGGCGCGCACGCCCGCCCGGGTGGCCTCGCCCTGGGGGGTCAGGCGCAATTCGAAGCGGCGCAGGTCGCTGGGGTCCGTGACGCGCTCGACCAGCCCGGCCCCGACCAGCGTGGTGATGATGCGGGTCACGGTGGGGGCGGGCAGGTTCTGCGCGGCAGCGACCTTGCCGGGCGTGTGGGCGCCGTCCATGATCGCGGCCAGCACGACGAGTTCCTTGGTGTTCAGGCCGGTGGCCTGCTCCAGCGGCTCGTCGAGCGCCTGCATGAAGCGCCGCGACAGGCGCAGGGTCAACCGGACGACGTCGTACAGGTCGTCCGGTGGGGCATCAGTGGGAGACAGGGACAGACTCATTTCATTTGGAAGTATTCCATACGAAAGTACCCCTGGCAACCGGAAGGTGTTCATCCTTCAGGGAAACGATGGGCCGCCTCCTGCATGCCAGACACGCGCATCGGAGCCAGCCCTGGGCATGGCTGTGGGCAGCCCGACGAATTGGGGGCAGCGCCCTACTTCAGGTGTGGACCGCTCGCTGCGGTCAGATCAGCACGCGCAGGTCTGCCCAGCCGTCGAGCAGTTCCGTCAGGCGGGCGCCGCCCAGCAGGTGCGCGCGCAGGATGCCCCCCACCCACCACAGCGCGTCCGGCGGCAGGGCATCCGGCGCGAACCACGCGACCTCCGAGGTCTTGTCGAGCGGCCGGGGCTCGCCCGACCACGAGCGGGCGAGGAAGAACACGTCGGCGCCCTGCGCTCCGCCGTGGTCGTAGCGGCATACGCCCAGGGGGTCCAGCGCCGCGACGTGCGCGACCACCCCGACCTCCTCCAGCGCCTCGCGGACGGCGGCGTCTGCCAGGGCCTCGCCCGGCTCGACCCGGCCGCCCGGCAGGCCCCACTCGCCCTCGCCGTACGACGTGCCCGCGCGCCGGCCCAGCAGGACACGCCCGGCACCGTCCTGCACGATCAACCACGACACCAGATGGAAACTCATGCGGCCCTCCGCGCCGGCCGGGTGGCCCACAGGCCGGTGACCAGCACCAGACCCGTGACCACGATCAGGAACCACAGCGGAGCATTCCACCCGCCGGTGCGGTCGTGCAGCGCCCCGAAGGCAACCGGTCCCGTCGCCGCCAGCGAGTAGCCCACGCCCTGCGCCAGCGCGGACAGCTGCGGGGCCTGCGCGGGCGTGTGGGCGCGCACGGCCATCAGGTACAGCGCGAGCGGAAAGGTGCTGCCGCAGCCCGCGCCCAGCAGCAGCGTCCACACCAGCGGCTGCGCCGGCGCGAGCAGCAGCCCCAGCAGGCCGATCAGATCCAGCGCGGCGGCCACCACGATCAGCGGCCGCGCGCCCCAGCGCCCCGCGAGGATCGGCATGAGCAGCGCGAAGGGCAGCTGCACCACGTTGCCCACCGACAGCAGCGACCCCGCCACCCCGGCGCTCAGGCCCTGGTCGTGCCACACGCGCGGCAGCCACGCCAGCCACGTAAAGAACACCAGAGACTGCGTGCCCATAAACAGCGTCACCGGCCACGCGGCGGGATTGCGGAATACGTCGCGCCACACCGGCACCGCGCCGACGCCACGGTGCGGGCGGCCCCGCACGGCCGGCAGCCAGCCCAGCACGCCCAGCAGGGCAACGCCAGCCCACGTGCCCAGCGACGCCCGCCACGACCCGCCCACGGTCTGTAGCGGCACCGCCACCGCCGACGCGAGCGCGGCCCCGCCCACCACCGCCAGGGTGTACACGCCCAGCATCGGGCCGACGCGCGCGGGAAAGTCGCGGCGCACCAGGCTGGGCAGCAGCACGTTTACCACCGCGATCCCCGAGCCCACCAGCACGGTGCCCAGCAGGATCACGCCCAGCGTCGGCCCGGCCCGCAGCAGCGCGCCCACGCCCAGCACGGCGACCATCGCCAGGATCACGGTCTCGCTGCTCCAGCGGCGCGTCAGCAGCGGCGCCAGCAGCGCGAGCAGCCCCCAGCACAGCAGCGGAATGGTGGTCAGCAGACCCGCCGTGGCGGCACTCAGGTGGAGTTCGGACTGGAGCTGCGGCAGCAGCGGCCCGAAGCCCGCGATGGCCGGGCGCAGGTTCAGCGCGACCAGCACCACGCCCAGCACCAGCAGGGCCGGCGGCGCCGCGCGGCGGGACGGACGGTCGGCGGACGTCATCTCCCCCACCATGCCGCATTCCGGCCGCACGTGTCCGTGTTCGGCCGAAACGTCCACTTCAGGACTCGCGCCCCGGGCCGCCGGCGGTGCTCACCTGCTATCCTGCTCCCGCGTCACCGGGGGTGCCCCGCCTCCGCCACTTGCGGCGGACACGGGCTGAGACTTACCCCAGGAACCTGATCCGGGTCATTCCGGCGGAGGGAGCGTGACCGGAGTGCAGCGCAGGGCTGCCTCCCCGCTTCCCCTCGTGACGCGAGGGGACTTTTTTATGCGTACACCTGCTGTGTTTCTGAGCCTGCTGCTTGCCGGCGCCGCCCACGCCCAGACCGCCACGCTGACGGTCGCCACCCACGACTCCTTCGACGTGGACAAGAAATTGATCGCTGCGTTCGAGCAGCAGAACGGCGTGAAGGTGCGCTTCGTGAAGGGCGGCGACGCCGGCGACCTCCTCAACCGGCTGATCCTGACCCGTCGCGCTCCCATCGCGGACGTCGTGTATGGCCTGGACAACAGTCTGCTGGCCCGCGCGAAGGCCGCCGACCTGCTCACGCCGTACGTCTCGCCCAACCTGACAAACGTGCCGGCCGCCCGCCGCCTGGACGAGGCCGGCGCCCTGAACACCGTCGATTACGGGTACGTGGCCCTGAACTTCGACCGCGCGTACTTCCAGAAAGCGGGGCTGGCCCTGCCCACCTCCCTGGACGACCTGAAGACCCCCACCTACGCCAAGCTGACGGTCGTGGAGAGCCCGGCCACCAGCAGCCCCGGCCTGGCCTTCCTGCTCGCCACCGTGACCCACTACGGCGAACAGGGCGCGTGGGCGTGGTGGAAGGCGGCCCGCACGAACGGCATGAAGGTCGCGCGCGGCTGGAGCGACGCGTACAACAAGGAGTTCAGCCGCAATGGCGGCAAGTACCCCATCGTGCTGTCCTACGCCAGCAGTCCCGCCGCCGAGGTCTACTACGCCGACGGCTACGACCCCAAGAAGCTGCCCGATCAGGCCCCCACCGGGAACCTGTTGCTGCCCGGCAGCACGTGGCTGCAACTCGAGGGCGTCGGCATCCTGAAGGGCACCAGGCAGGCCGCCCTGGCGCGCAAGTTCGTGGACTTCATGCTCAGTCCCGCCGTGCAGGCCGACTTCCCGACCCGCATGTGGGTCTACCCGGCCGTAAGCGGCGTGAAGCTCGACCCCGTCTACCGCTACGCCCAGGTGCCTGACAGTCAGCCGGGGGGAACTCCCGTGCCCGCGAATCCCCAGCGCCTCGTGGACGCCTGGATCACCAACGTCCTGCGGGCGCGTTAGGCCGGAGAGGGATCACGAGAGCAGCCATCCACCCTGTGCCCCACCCACCACGCCAGCGGGAGGGGTTCCTGGCTCCGGTGGTCAAAAGTCGATCAGCGGTTCCAGACGTCCCACCGAACAACTCGCCGCAGATCCCCACCGGCCCTTGGACGCGCAGCGTCCGGGCCTATCGCGGGGCGGAGCATGGCGTCGAGGCCGGAACATGGGCAGGCCTGACCCGCCGACCCACCGCGCGGACCAACTCCTGCCCAGCGCAGCGCCGCTCCCCCCTGCCCCGCCGGGGTAGGGGGGCTGGGGGGGTGGGGCAACCGTGAGCCGCAACCCCCCCCTCCTCCTGACCCTCCCCGCCCTCCTCTTCATCACCGCCTTCCTCGCCGTGCCGCTCGTGCGAACCCTGCTGGAGGGCGGCGTGAACCTGAGCGTGTGGCGCGACCCCTACTTCCTGGGCCGCCTGGCGTGGACGCTGGCGCAGGCAGCCGGCACCGCCCTGCTGGCGCTGTTGCTGGGCGCGCCGCTGGCCTACCTGCTGTCGCGCTACGACGTGCCGGGCAAGGCCCTGTTCCTGCGCCTGCTGCTGCTGCCGTTCGTGACCCCGGTGCTGGTGGCGGTGCTGGGCCTGTCGGCGCTGCTCGGGCCGCACGGCTGGGTGACGCGCTGGACGGGCGTGGACATCAGCGACTCGCCCGCGCTGCTGATCCTGGGGAACCTGTTCTTCAACCTGCCGGTCATGGTGCGGCTGGCGTACGGGGGCTTCTCGCGGGTGCCGCCGGCGCTGCTGGGCGCGGCGCGGTCGCTGGGAGCGTCGGCGTGGGGGGCGGCGTGGTCGGTGGCGGTGCCCCTGGCGCTGCCGGGCGTGGCGGCGGGGGCAGTGCTGGTCTTCCTGTACTCGGCGCTCAGTTTCGGGCTGCCGCTGGCGCTGGGCGGCGAGGCATACGGCACGCTGGAGGTGGAGGTCTACCAGTCGGCCTTCGCGCTGCGGCTGCCGGAGGCGAGCGCACTGATCCTGGGCCAGCTCGCCCTGACGCTGGTGGCGACGTGGGTGTACGTGTCGCTCACGCGCGGGGGCACGGGAGTGCCCGCCCCGGCGGTGCCGCGGGCGTGGGGGGGCGCGCTGCTGGGGGTGCTGGCGCTGGGCACCGTGACCGCCGTGATCTGCTTCGCGCCGCTGCTGGCGGTGGTGGCGCGCGGCCTGCTGGGGTCTGCCGGCCCGACGCTGGCGTACTGGCAGGGCGTGCTGACCGACCAGCAGACCGGCCTGCTGGTGTGGAACACGGTGCGTTTCGCGCTGCTGGCCGGTGTGGGGGCCGTGCTGCTGGGTGGCTCGTTCGCGCTGGGGGCATGGCGGGCGCGCTCGCGGGTGCTGGACGCCACGTCGCTGCTGCCGCTGATGGTGTCGCCGGTCAGTCTGGCGGTCGGGTACCTGCTCGCGTACCCCCGGCTGGCCGCCACCCTGCCGATGCTGCTGGCCGCGTACGTTCTGCTGGCGCTGCCGCTGGTGGTGCGCTCACTGCTGCCGGCACTGCGGGCCCTGCCGCCGCGCGTGCTGGAGGCGGCGCGTTCACTGGGCGCGGGGCCGTGGGCGGTGTTCCGCACGGTGACGTGGCCGCTGACCCTTCCGGCCCTGCGGGGCGGCGCGGCGCTGGCCCTGTCCACCGTGCTGGGGGAATTCGGCGCGACCCTGGTGCTCACACGCCCGGAGTGGGCGACCCTCAGCACCGGGCTGTACGAGCGGCTGGGCCGGCCCGGCGAGCGCAATCTGGGCGAGGCGTGCGCGCTGGCGACGGCGCTGCTGCTGCTGTCGGCGCTGACCTTCACGGTGCTGGACGGTGGCCGGGGAGAGATGACGTGACCGCGCTGACCATCACCGGCCTGAGCAAGACCTTCGGGACGGTGCGGGCCGTGCAGGACGTGTCGCTGGAGGTCGCGGCGGGCGAGACGCTGACGCTGCTGGGGCCGTCCGGCTGCGGCAAGAGCACGGTGCTGCGCTGCGTGGCGGGCCTGGAACGCCCGGACACGGGCCGCATAGAGATGGCCGGGCGGGACGTGACAGAACGGCCGCCCGAGGCCCGGCACGTGGGCCTGGTCTTCCAGGACTACGCGCTGTTCCCGCACCTGAGCGTGCTGGAGAACGTGGCCTACGGCCCCCGCCGGCGTGGCGCTCCACGGGCCGTGGCGGGGGCGCGGGCGCGCGAGGTGCTGGCCTTGGTGGGCCTGCCGGGGATGGAGCGCCGCAGTCCCGCGCAGCTGTCGGGTGGGCAGCAGCAGCGTGTGGCCCTGGCCCGCGCGCTGGCGACCGACGCGGGCCTGCTGCTGCTGGACGAGCCGCTGTCGAACCTGGACGAGCAGCGCCGCGACGAGCTGCGCTCTGACCTGCGGGCGCTGTTCGGCCGGGTGGGCGCGGGCGTGCTGTTGGTCACGCACGACCAGCGCGAGGCCCTGGCGCTGAGCGACCGGGTGGCGGTCATGCGCGCGGGTCAGATTGTTCAGCAGGGCGCGGCGCACGACGTGTTCGCCCGGCCGGAATCGGCGTGGGTGGCGGCGTTCCTGGGGTGGGCGAACATCCTGTCGGGTGGGCCGGACCGGGCCCGGCTGGTGCCGGAGGCCGCGGTGCGCGTGGGCATGGGCGCGGCCGTGCCCGTGACCGCCCAGCAGCCGACGGAGCGTGGCCGGACCGTCACGGTGGCGCACCCGCTCGGCCCCCTGACCCTGCACCTCAGCGCCCGCGAGTCCGCGCTGATCGACGGGAACACGCTGCGGCTCGACGTGAACCTGACCAGCCTGCTGGACGTGCCGGACGACCGGGCCGTCCCGCCGCATGCGGGCGCCGGCGGCCCGTGATCTCCACTCAAGATCGGGGTGTGGGATGGGTCGGCCGCGCCCGACTTACCCGGTGGCGCGTGGACGCGTGCCCGTGGCGGCCACGTCCCCAGGAGGAAGACCTACTCAGGAACAGGCAGATAGCGTTCCGTGTGCTGGCGGTCTGGTTGTGTCTGGCGGGCGTGGCCCTGCTGTTCCCGAGGGTGGGCGACGGGGTCTTCGACCTGCACCTCACGAACTGGGGGCTGGCGTCCGAGTACGGGGGCATCCTCGTCAGCCTGGACGCGCTGTACTGGGTGTTCTCCACCGACACCGAGCGCTACGCCCCGGTGATGGGCGTGGTGGGCCTGGCGCTCGTGCTGAATGTCGTCATCACCATCTACTGGTGGGCGGTGGGGCACTACCCGTTCCAGAGCGCGGTCTTCAACGTGGTGATCAACAGCGTGATGGCGGTGTGGCTGTGGAGCCTGCGGCCCCGCCCGGCCGGGTCGGCCCGCGCGCCGTCCTGAGCCCTGGCCCTAGAGCATTTGACAGAATTACGGCCCCTGGGGGACAGCGCCCCAGGTGCCTCCATTCTGCCCAATGCTCTTGTCAAATTCACTCGCTCTCTTCGAGCTGTGCCAGTCCGCTCGGCCAACGAATGCGGAACGGCACCGCATTCTTATGGCACCTGCCCTAGACTGGCGGGATGACCGCGTGGATTCTGGTCGGCGGCCGACTGGTCTCCACCCCGGCGCTGCGGGCGCTGCCGCGTCCGGCCGTGGTCGTGGCGGCGGACGGCGGGGCGCGGCACGCGGGCGTGCTGGGCGTGACCGTGGAGGCGTGGGTGGGGGATTTCGATTCCTCGGCCGGGCTGGAGCTGGATGCCCCGCGCGAGGTGCACCCGGCCGCGAAGGACGAGACGGACGCGGAACTGGCCGTGCGCGTGGCCCTGAAGCGGGGGGCGCACGAGGTGGTGATCGTGGGGGCCTTCGGGGGCCGCTTCGACCACACGGCGGCCCTCACGCTGGGCGCGCTGCGGCTGGCCCGCGACGCGCACGCGGGCGTGACCCTGACCAGCGGCGACGAGTGGGCGTGGCCCCTGCTGCCCGGCCCCGCGCTGACGCTGGACCTTCCGCCGGGCACGACGCTCAGCGTGATCGCGGCCTCCGACCTGGGCGGGCTCTCGCTGTCGGGCGTGCGCTGGCCGCTGTCCGGGGCGGACGTGCCGCTGGGCAGCGGCTGGACGGTCAGCAACGAGACGCGGGGCGGCCCGGTCACGGCGTCGCTGCGCAGCGGCTGGGCGCTCGTGACCGCCCTGACCGGCGACTTCCCGGCCGCCTGAGGCAGCCAGGTCATGGGCCGGCACCGAGCCGGGAACCCAGCGGGCCTGGGCGCCGTACCGGTCAGGGATGAGACAGAGACGTGGAGTGGGCTGCGGGTGCCTGGGCTGTGGTGGATCGCTGCTGGTGCTGGTGGTTCTGGCGGCGGTGGCGTGGTTCGTGGTGATCAAGCCCGCGCAGCAGTTCCTGGCGAACTGGCGGCCGCCCCAGACGCAGTCGCAGGGGCAGACGCCGCCGCCCAGCGGGAACGTGCAGGCCCCGCTGACGAGGGCGGACGTGCAGAAGTTCGTGCGGGTGCGCCGCGACATCCGCGCGGCCCTGGGCGAGAGCTTCACCGGGGCGCAGGAGGTGTACACGCAGATCCAGGCGGGCCAGACGCCGAACGTGGTGCAGGTGCTGAACGTGCTGCGGCAGGTGGGCAGCAGCATCGGCGCGGCCCGCACGGCCCAGACGGCCGCCCTGCGCCGCGAGAACATGAGCGCGGAACGCTACGCGGCGGTCCGCACCGAGATCAACCGCGGCCTGGGCGTGCCGGACGTGGACTTCGCCAAGGCCGCCGACGCACTCCAGAAAGGCCAGATGCCGGACCTGAACTCCACCGTGCAGACGGCCTCGGCGCAGGAGAAGGCGCTGGTCGAGCCGTTCCGGCAGGAGCTGACGGCGACCGCGGCGGTGGGGCTGCTGGGCCTGTAGCGCGGGCACACGGGACGATAAAGGAGCGCGGGCTTCCTTCCTTGGCGGGGGCCCGCGCTAACGTAGGGCCATGACCCGTGACGTGCCCGTGGCTCCCGCTCCGTCCCCCGCCGGGCCGTCGTCCACGGCGCGCTCGGAGGCGCTGTTCGCGCGGGCGCGGGCGGTCACGCCGGGCGGCGTGAACAGCCCGGTGCGCGCGTTCCGCTCGGTGGGGGGCGTGCCGCGCTTCATCGCCTCGGCGCACGGCGCGTACCTGACCGACGTGGACGGCGCGCGGTACATCGACTACATCGGGTCGTGGGGTCCGATGATCCTGGGCCACGACCACCCGGCGGTGCGGGAAGCAGTCGCGCACGCGCTGTCGGGCGGCACGAGCTTCGGGGCGCCGTCCGCGCGCGAGGTGGAACTCGCGGAACTCGTCACGCGCCTGACCGGCACGGACAAGGTGCGCTTCACGTCCAGCGGCACCGAGGCGACCATGAGCGCCCTGCGGCTGGCGCGCGGCTTCACCGGCCGCAAGTTCATCGTGAAGTTCCGCGGGAATTACCACGGGCACGCCGACGGTCTGCTGGTCGAGGCCGGCAGCGGCCTGATGACGAACGCCGACGGCCCGCTGGGCGCGGCGGCCCCCAGCAGCGCGGGGGTGCCGCCGGAATACGCGGCCCTGACGCTGGTGACGGAATACAACGACCCGGCCGCGCTGGACGCCCTGATGCAGGAGCGCGGCGCCGAGATCGCGGCCGTGATCTTCGAGCCCGTGGTGGGCAACGCCGGGGTCCTGGTGCCCACGCCGGACTTCGTGGACGCCCTGCACCGTGTGAAGGATGCCGGCGCGCTCTTGATCGCGGACGAGGTGATGACGGGCTTCCGGCTGTCGCTGAGCGGCGCGACCGGCCTGCTGGGCCTGGAGCCCGACCTGAGCTGCTGGGGCAAGATCATCGGCGGCGGCCTGCCGGTCGGGGCCTACGGGGGCCGGGCGGAGATCATGGAGTTCGTGTCTCCGCAGGGCCCGGTGTACCAGGCCGGCACCCTGAGCGGCAACCCGCTGGCGATGGCGGCGGGCCTGGCGACCCTGCGGACGCTGGAGGCCGACCCCGACATCTACGCCCGCCTGGACGCGTACACGGCGCGGCTCGCGGCCGGGCTTCAGGACGCGGCCCATGCGGCGGGCGTGCCCATCTCGGTCAACCGCATCGGGTCGATGCTCACGGCCTTCCATCAAGGCGCGCCGCACGGCTCGGTGGGCAGCTACGCGCAGGCGGCCGGCAGCGACACGGCGGGGTTCGCGGCGTGGTTCCAGGGCATGCTCGCGCGGGGCGTGTACTGGGCACCGTCGCAGTTCGAGAGCATCTTCGTCAGCGCCGCGCACACGGACGCCGAGCTGTCGACCACGCTGGACGCGGCCCACACCGCCTACACCGCTGCCGCCGGGGCGGCCAAAGGAGCGACCTCGTGACCACGCTGCATGCCGACCTGACCCGCATCCTGAAACAGAGCCGGGTGGTGGCGGTCCTGGGCTTCCATCCGGACACCATGAAGCCGGCGCATTTCGTGCCGGAGTACCTGCAGCGGCAGGGCTACACGGTCATTCCCGTGAATCCGGCCCTGGCGCAGCGCGGCGAGAGCTATTTCGGCCAGAAGGCGGTCGCGTCCCTGGCGGAACTCACGGTGCCGGTGGACGTCGTGGAGGTGTTCCGCCGCAGCGACAAGGTGCGCTCGCACCTGGAGGACATCCTGGCCATGCAGCCGCTGCCGAAGGTCGTGTGGATGCAGCAGGGCATCCGGGACGACAGCGTGGCGGCCGAGCTGACGGCGCGCGGCATCGAGGTCGTGCAGAACCGCTGCATGCTCACGGACCACCGCGCGCTGATGTGATGCCGGCGGCTACACTGCACACATGAACGTCGCCGATCCGCTGGGAGTGCCCGGAGCGCCGCAGGAGACCCTGAACGCCGTCATGGCCCGCGTGGAGGGCTCGGAGCTGACGGGAGGCAGGCTGATCCTGGTCACGGACCGGCAGGGCGAGCGCCCGCGCGCCGGATACGCGGCGCTGCTGGTCACGGGGCAGGGCGCGGGCGCCTCGGCGGTGGTCACGGCGGCGGCCTTCGGGCCGCGCTTCGGGGCCGCGGGCGCCCAGGCCCTGTCGGCGCTGGTGCGCTGGGCCGAGGGCCAGAATCTGCCGGTGCGCGAGACGGTCCTGAGCGCGTCGGATTTCACGCGGGTGCTGGCCGAGCCCGATGCCGACGAGGTCGCGCACCTCGTGGCGTCCAGCAACCCCAGCGATCCCGGCATCTACACAGTGCGGCCGGTGCCGGCCGGGAGCTGATACGAATGCGGGCCGCCCTATATAGGGCGGCCCGCACGTGCGTGGGGCTTACAGGCCGGCCTGGGCCAGGAACGCGTCGAGTTTCTGCGGCCGGAAGCCGCTGAGGCTGGCCGCGACGTCGCCCGCGACCAGGGTGGGCACGCTGCGGCGCCCGCCGTTCACGCTCATCACGTACTCGGCGGCCTGATCGTCCTGCTCGATGTTGATCTCCTCGTAGGGAATGCCGCGGCTGGTCAGGGCGCGCTTGGCGGCCTGGCAGTCGCCGCACCACGTGGTGGTATACATCTTGATCACGGTGAACCTCCCGGAGTCGAACTCCACATCCTCAGTTTACAAAATAAAGCAGGGCTGAACGCGAGACGGCCCACCATTGGCGGTGGGCCGTGCTTGACTGCTGAGCTGGCGAGGACACTCCAGGCGTCCTGGCTGCGCTGTTGCCTCAGACGGTCGCGGTCGGTTCGGGCGCGGCGGCAGGGCTGGCCGGGGCCGACACGGCCACGCCCTCGTCCTCGGCGCGGTCCCGGCGGGGCGCCGGCGCGGCTTTGGGGGCCATGATCATGTTCATGTCCATGCCCATCATGCTCGGCATGCTTTCGGGCGCGCCGATGTCCGCCAGCGTCTCCGCGACGCGGGTCAGAATCCGTTCGCCGAGTTCCGGGTGCGTCCGCTCGCGGCCACGGAACATGATGGTGACCTTGACCTTGTGGCCTTCTTCCAGAAAGCGGCGCACGTGCCCGGTCTTGGTGTTGAAGTCGTGGTCATCGATCTTGACGCGGAACTTGATCGCCTTGACTTCCTGCGCGCGGGCGCGCTTGCGGTTTTCCTTCTCGTTCTGCTGCTGCTCGTAGCGGAACCGGCCATAGTCGAGCAGGCGGCACACAGGGGGAACGGCCTGCGGGCTGACCATGACGAGATCCAGGCCCGCTTCACGCGCCATACCCATGGCGTCGCGCGTGTCGATAATGCCCACCTGCTCGCCCTCCGCGCCGATCAGACGGATCTGCCGGACACGGATCTGCTCGTTGACCTTGTGGTCTTTCGCTATGTTCATCACCTCCGCTCGCCCTGCGCACGCTGGCGCCAGGGCGGCTGTCCCACGCACTTGCGGGGAGACCGTAGTTTACCACGTGGACCACGGCTCCGGCCGAAGTCATCCCTGCGCGCAGCAGCGCCCGAAATCCCGGGCGAAACGTGTACTGGACTCTGTTGACCGCCAAACCCCTAGACGCTTATCCTTGACGTACCGAGTACACGAATCTACCATCCGGGGATGACCCGGCTGATCCTTCCACCACAGGCCACACAGGTGGGCCTGGCGGTGGACGTGGCCGCCTTCGCCATGCACGGCGGCGAACTGCGCGTCCTGCTCGTGCAGCGCGGCGCCCTGCCGCACGCCCGGGACTGGGCCCTGCCCGGCGGCTTCGTCCAACCCGGCGAGGAGCTCCACGAGGCCGCGCTGCGGGAACTGCGCACCGAGACCACCGTGCAGCTCGAACCCCGCCACCTCGAGCAGTTCTATACCTTCGGCGAGGTGAACCGCGACCCGCGCGGCCGGATCGTGAGCGTCGCGCACCTGGCCGTGCTGCCCCACGGCACGGTGCACGTCACGGCCGGCGGGCACACCCTGGGCGCCGAGTGGCTCAGCGCCCACCAGCCCCCCACGCTGGCCTTCGACCACCACGCCATCCTCGACAAGGCCATCGGGCGGCTGCAACTGCGCCTGGAGTACGGCAACCTCGCCATGGAGTTCCTGCCGGACACCTTCACGCTGCCGGAACTCCAGGGCGTGTACGAGGCCGTGCTGAACCGCAATCTGGACAAACGCAACTTCCGCAAGAGGTTGCTGTCGCAGGGCATCCTGACGCCCAGCGGCGAGCGCCGTACCGGGGTGGGCCGCCCCGCCCAGCTCTACCGACGCGCCAAACACGCCCGCCTCGCGGCGCTGTAGAGGCGCCACCCAGTCCAACGGTCGAAGAACGGCTTCTCTGCGTCTTCGACCGTTCGACCTTCAGCCCCTCACCTCAGCTTGATCTCCAGTCCCTGCTCCGGCCGGCCGAAGGGCGCGACGGTCAGGGTGGGGTTGGTGTTCAGCGGGTCGTACGTGGCGGTGATGCGGTAGGTGCCGCTGGAATCCGCGCTGCGCACGTCCTTGACATCCACGCCCTTGCTGCCCGCGAAGCGCAGGAGCGACTGACGGTCGGGGCCGAGCGGCTGCCCGGCGGCGTCCAGCGGGGTGTACAGCACGGTGGCGCCCCCGGCACCGGCGCCTGCCACAGGAACGAGCTGGACGCGGCTGGACGCGGGATCGGGCAGGGCGTCCACGGTCACGGTCTGTTCCGCCTCGCGGTCCACGCATAGCGCGCCGCGGCACAGCGTGAAGTAGGCGTGGAAGGTGTACTGGCCGTCGAACTTCGCCACATCGGCCGGCAGCGCGACCTCCCAGTAGCGGTCGCCGGCGCTGGTGTCGCCGTCCTGACCGGCGTCGTTCAGGGGGAACGTCAGGGTCTCGGTCCTGATCGCGCCCGACGCCTGCTTGGGATTGGTGCGCAGGTCCGCGGCCTGCCGCACGCTCAGCGGATCGCCCTGCTGCCCGCCGCCCTCCTTGATGTCGGCGCGCGCCAGGAGGCGGCTCTGGCTCTCGAGCGGGCGCGTCACCTTAACGCGGGCCGTGACCTTGTCGAAGCCATTGAGCGGCATGTAGAGCTCGGGGATGTGGAACGCGGGGTGCAGCGACTCTCCGGTGTAATTGGGGCTGCGCCACGTGAAGGGCCGCACGCGGGCGGCGCCGCTGGCCAGAGACTCGATGAAGTAGCGCTGCGCGGCCGGGGCGGCTCCCACGGCGCGCGAGATGACCACGGCGTTTCCGCTGGCGGCCACGCCCGGAACGGCGGTGCCGGCCGCGCCGGTGCGCTTGAAGGTCACGGTGCTGGGCGCCATGGCCATGCCCGGCATGCCCATCGCCACGAAGCCCACGCCACCGGTGAACAGCGACCCGTCGCCCTTCATGCGGTCGATGCCGCGTTCATCCGTGCGCAGCGCGCCCAGGCAGCGCAGGGTGGCCTCGCCGCCGCTGGCACGTGCGTCGTTCAGGAGGATCTTCGGGCCGCGTTCACTGCACGCGAGTTTGGCGAGCACGTCGTCGTAGGGCTGCGCCTTGCCGTCCGGCAGGGTGCTGACCACGATCAGGTCGTAGCCGCCCTGCGCGAGTGCCGCCTGGAAGTCCGCCGCCGTGGCGACGCGCGTCACGGCCGGCAGCACGCCCGAGCGCCGCGCCCCGATGATCGCCGGGTACAGGCTATTGCCGTGCCCGCCGTGGCTCAGGCTGGGCACGGCTTCCTCGAAGTACAGGGTGCGCCCGCACGTCGCCGCCGCGCACAGCTGCGCGAGCTGCTGCCCGTAGATGGCGGTGCCGACCGCCGGATCGCGGAACGCGTCGGGGCTCACGCCGTTCACGAATGACCGCAGGGGCCGCACCGCCCGCGCGGTCCAGCGGCCGTCGCGTTCCTGCAGGTAGGGCGTCTTGATCCGCACGATGTGCCACGTCGGCCCGAAACGGCTCTCCACGTTGGGGGCGTTCACGTTCACGGCCGCGCCCGACGGCGACGTCACCGCGAGGCGCAGGCTGCCGGGCGGCACCGGCGTGTCCCACGACAGCACGAACACCACCTCGCCGTCGCCGCTGGCCACGTGTACGGTGGGCGCGCTGGCGAGCTGCGCCGCGCCCAGGGTCGCCACCGGGTCCTTGCCTACGAAGGTGTCGAAGATGTCCGCGAAGCACTCCACGAAGTACTTCTTGAGGGTCAGCGGGTCGGCGTCCGAGCGGTACGTGCCCCCCTGCCGCTCGGCCAGTTCGCGCAGCCGCGGGCCGTCCAGGCTGCCGGGCGTGCCGAAGCCCACCGCGCACACGTGCGTGTCGCGCAGCTGGTTGGGGTTCCGGCCCACCGCGTCCGCGATCATGGGCGCGGTGTTCTCCACGCCGTCGGTGAGCAGCAGAATGGCCTTGTGCGGGTTGCTGCTGGCGTTCAGGGCCGTGACCGCGCCCAGCAGGCCGCCGCCGATGCTGGTCGCACCGCCCGCGCTGATACCGCTCAGGGCGGTGTTCATGGCGCTGTTCGCGCCGCTCGCCAGGGTCAGCGGCATCTCCGGGCTGGGGCTGGCGGCGGTGCTGAAGCTGATCAGGCCCACGCGGTTGTTGCTGGCGTCGCGCAGCAGGTCCGCGAACAGCCGCGCGGCGTCCTTGGCGGAGTTCAGGCGGGTGTCGCTGCCGATGCCGTTGGGCAGGGTCATGGAGCCGGACTTGTCGAACACGACCATCACGTCGGTGTCCTGGTATGTCAGCAGCTCGTCTTGCAGGTCGTTCACGAAGTTGTGGAAGCGGAAGAACATCGGGTCGCGCGGCGCGGTGGTCACGCACTCGATGTTCCGTGCGCCGGCGCAGTCCGGGCCGTTCGGGGCGCCGGAGTTCGCCATGGCGACGTGTGAGCCGTTGTGCCACGGCACCAGACCGTTGCCGTAGTCCTCGATGGTGGTCACGGTGGGGTCGAGGGTGCCGCCGGCCGCCGGGAGCCGCTGGCTGTTCGGCAGGCTGGTGCAGCCGATGGTCCAGCGCCCCGACACGGTCGTGGCGATCGGCGTGGGCGGGCAGGGCGTGTTGTCGGGGCGGGTGCTGTGCCCCAGCGGAATCACGGCGTTCGGGAAGGGCATCCACGTCTGCACGAAGGGCAGGCCCTGCGCTTGCCGGAAGGTGTTGAAGGTGTACAGGAACTGCCGGTGGAACCCGAAGAAGCGGTTGCCGTCGTTCGGGAAACGGCCCAGCGCCGGGTTGATGGTGTTGTCGTACGAGCAGTGCCAGTTCATGTGCAGGTCGAGGATCGCCTGCGTGCCCGGATCGGGAATGCCGAACAGCGTGCCGCACATCCACGGACTGGGGGCCATCATGTCGCCCAGGCCCGACGCGGGCTGGGCCAGGAAATTCGACAGGACGGCGTCCTCGGCCGGGTTGGCGAGGGCCGCGCCGCCCAGCACGGCGCCCACCGTGAGGCACACGCTCACGCGGGCCAGCGAGGAACGGACGGAAGGCGGGACTGATGGAGTAGGCAGCATGACGACCCCCCTCCCGGATCGCGCGGCGACCCAGGCAGCTTCGGAACACGGTGGCGGCCCCAGGGCGCGCTGGCCCTGAGCGGTGGTGTGGCCGACGATCAGCGGAACACGGGCGTCCTCCTTCCCCCGTGGACATGCCGCGCACGGCCGCGCCCCCCGGCGCCCGCCCCGGCATGATGTCCCGAAGGGGCAGCGCAGCCGCCGCCCTTCAGCCGCCATCATCGTCACGCGCGGTGATCGGGCCATGATCGCCCCGAACCCGGCAGCCCGGCACCTTCCCGGCCGCCGTGTCCCGGTAGACTGCTCGGCATGGACATGAAGAAACTGATGAAGCAGATGCAGCAGGCGCAGGTCGCTGCCGCGAAGATCCAGGAAGACCTGGCCGCGAAGTCGGTGGAGGGCAGCGCGAGCGGCCTGGTGACCGTGACCATGAACGGCCACGGCAAGCTGACCGCCCTGAAGATCGATCCCAAGGCCGTCGACCCGGAGGACGTGGAAGCCCTGGAAGACCTGATCCTGGTGGCCGTGCAGGACGCCAGCGCCAAGGCGGACGCCCTGCAACAGGACGCCACGCGCGGCCTGGGCATCCCCGGCTTCTGAGGCCCGCTTGAAATACCCCCCTTCCCTCGTCGCGCTGATCCGCGAACTGTCGCGCCTGCCGGGCATCGGCCCCAAGAGCGCGCAGCGGCTGGCCTTCCACCTGTTCGAGCAGCCGCGCGAGGACATCGAGCGGCTCGCCTCGTCGCTGCTGGAAGCCAAGCGCGACCTGCACTCGTGCCCCATCTGCTTCAACATCACCGACGCCGAACGGTGCGACGTGTGCTCAGACCCCAGCCGCGACCAGGGCGTGATCTGCGTGGTCGAGGAACCCGGCGACGTGCTGGCCATCGAGCGCAGCGGCGAGTACCGGGGCCTGTACCACGTCCTGCACGGCGTCCTGAGCCCCATGAACGGCGTCGGCCCGGACCGGCTGCACATCAAGCCGCTGCTGCCGCGGGTGCAGGGCGGCATGGAGATCATCCTGGCGACCGGCACCACCGTCGAGGGCGACGCCACCGCGCTCTATCTGCAGCGCCTGCTCGAACCCCTGGGCGCGCTGGTCAGCCGCATCGCGTACGGTCTGCCGGTCGGCGGCGCGCTGGAGTACGCCGACGAGGTCACGCTCGGCCGCGCCCTGATGGGCCGCCAGCGGGTCAGCAAGCCCGCCGGCTGATTCCCCCACGGAACATGGCCGGCCGGGCCTCTCCCTGGTGGAGATGGCCCGGCCGGCCTGACGGTGGAGCGTTCGGCACTCAGAGCGTCAGGCGTTCACTCTGCCTTCTGGTGGTGGTACTGCTGGATGTGGTCGTAGACGTGCTGCGGGAACTCCAGGTCGCGGTAGACGTTGCCCTCGTCGGGATCGCTGGCGTCCGGCAGGATCGGGAAGTCCTGCTTGCCCATGTACTCCAGGATCGTGTCGCGGCGGGGCGGGCTGTAATCCGCGTCCTGCACCTGCCGGACGAGATCCTGCGCCGCCTCGGGAGTGAAGTCGCTGTCCTTGGCGAGCTGCGCCGCGAGCGCCTTGTCGCTCAGGAAGTGCCGGGCCACGATCGCGTAGACCAGCCGGCCGTAGTGTCCGATGTCCTGGCCGTCGTCGAGGGCCTGGGTCAGGTGCGCCATCATGTGGTTCTGTTTCAGGTCGTTCAGAGACATAATCACCTCGCTTGAGTAAGCCTAGGGCGTATCCATGGCCCGAAGATGACGTCAGCGCGAAGTGGCCTTCATGGAGGCTCAGCCGCCGTAGCTGGCGAGGAGACGCCGCAGTCCCGCGTACAGCGGAATGCGCCGGGCAGGCAGGTCGTCCACCGTCACGGCCTCCAGGCCGCGTGCCCTCAGGCCAGCCAGCAGGGCGTCCAGCAGGGCGGGCGTGACGTCCGGGCCGTCGTGCAGCAGGATCACGCTGCCCGGCCGCGTGCGCGCCACGGTCTGCTGGGCCAGTGTGAAAGCATCACCGGCAGTCCAGTCGCGGCCCTCGACGTCCCACAGGGCCACCTGACGCCCGTTCAGGGCCGCGAACACGCGGGTCAGTGGACTGTGCCCCCCGTAGGGCGGGCGGTACAGGTGCCGGCCCGGCTCGGCTGCGCGGGGATGCCAACGCACCTGAGCCCACTCGCGCCACGGCGCCAGCAGCAGCGCGTGCGTGTGCCAGCGGCCGTGCGCCTCGACCCGGTGCCCGCCGGCGCGGATCGCGCGCAGGTCGTCCGGGTGGGCGCGGCACGCGGGCTCCGTGACGAAGAACGTCGCTCGCGCGCCGTGGCGGGCCAGCACGTCCAGCAGCGCGGCGGTGCGCCCAGACGGCCCGTCGTCGAAGGTCACGGCCACGCGGGGGCGGTCGTCCGCTCCGGCGCCCAGCGCGCCCCAGCCAGCCGCGCGGCCCAGCACCTCGGCGGCCAGCACCGCTCCGGCCACGGTCAGGACGGCCCACCCCAGCGCCCGCTTCACGGTCGGCTCAGGACTCCAGCGGCGCGTCGGCGGGCCGCTCCACCGGGCCAGTCTCGATGGGCCGGGTGAAGGCGCGGCGGAAGATCAGGTAGCCCAGCGCCGTGATCAGCGCCAGCACGGCGCCGGTGGCGAAGGGACCGGCCGTGCCCAGCTGCCGGTACGCGAAGGCGCCGGCGATGGGCCCCAGCGACGTGCCCACGTTCTCGAAGATCATCAGGGCGCCCCACGCGGCGGGCCGCTCGCGCTCGGGCAGGCGGCTGACGACCAGCGCCGACCACCCCGGCGCGATGAAGGCGTAGCCCACCGCGACCAGGGCGGCCAGCGGGAACAGCGCCCACAGCGGCGGCAGGGTGGCGATGCCGCCCAGCCCCGCCGCGAGCAGCGCAAAGCCCAGCATGACCGCCAGCCGCGCCCGGCCCCGGTCCGCCACGCGGCCGGTGAACGGCATGCTGCCGAAGGCCACCGCCGCGCCGAAGCCCAGCACCGCCACCATCTGCCAGTAATCCAGGTGCAGTTCTGGGTACAGCGTGAACAGCAGCGGCCCCAGCAGGGTCATGGTCAGGGTCTGCATGAACGCCGCCGGGATCAGTGGCGCCAGCGCGCGGGCCGCGACCCCCAGCCGGGCGCGGACCGGACGCGCGGTGGGCGCAGCCGCCGTGGTCCGGGTTCGTCCGGGCACGAACAGCGCGGCGACGAGCGACAGGGCCTGCACGACCACGATGAGGGCCGCCACCTGCCCGAAGGGCCGCCCGCCCAGCGCGCCCAGCAGCAGCACACCCAGGCCGATGGCGGGCAGCACGGTCATGGACACCGCCGTCAGGGTGCGGCCCTGGTGGGACTCGTGGGCGGCCTCGGCGGTCAGGTTCATCAGGGTGGGCCACATGGCGCTGAAGCCCGCGCCGTGCAGCGCCGCGACCAGCAGCAGCAGCCAGATGGAGTGCGTCGCGGTCGCCAGCACGGCCATGGCCAGCAGGCTCACGGCCGCGCCGGCCAGGACCACCGGCCGCCCGCCGTAGCGGCCGATCAGAGTGCCGGTCACCGGCCGCATGACGGTGTCCGAGATGAAGTGCACCGTGAAGGCCGTGGCGGCCACCGCGACCGCCTCCTTCTTGGGCAGGTTCAGCAGTCCCGGCGCGGCCTGCTGGAGGTACGCGCCGTACAGGCCGCTGCGCACGAACTCCGAACACGCCAGGGCGGCGGCGGCGGCGAGCACGCCGGGCAGGGTGCCGGGGGCCAGGGGCAGTCGCAGGCGGTCACGCAGGGTCACAGCGCTCCATTGTGACGGGACTTGCGTTCCCGCGGAACTGCTAGCCTGGGCGGGTGCCCGACTTTTCCGTGGTCATTCCCGCGCGCAACGAGGCGGCGTACCTGCCCGCGACCCTGGAGGCGCTGGGCCGCCAGACCCGCCCGCCGGCGGAGGTGATCGTGGTGGACAACGGCAGCGTGGACGACACCGCGCACGTGGCTGCGTCGTGGGGCGCGCGGGTGGTGCCGTGCCCGGAGCGCGGCGTGGCCCGCGCCCGGCAGGCGGGGCTGCTCGCCGCGCGCAGCGCATGGGTCGCCACCACCGACGCCGACTCGCTGCCGTGCGCGGACTGGCTCGAGCGCCTGGCGGAACACACGGACGGGCACGTGGCGCTGTACGGCCCCATGCGCTTCTGCGGCGTGGCGCCGGTGTGGTCGCGGCTGTCGGGCACGGCGTACAGCGCCTTCCTGCACGTGTGCCGGGTGGTCGGCAAACCGAACCTCGCGGCCGGGAACATGGCCTTTTCGCGCGAGGCGGCGCTGCTGGCCGGCGGCTACCCCATGGTGGAGGCCTACGAGGATGTGATCCTCGGTCAGGAACTCGCGCGGCTGGGCGGCCTGGGCTACGTGCCGGGCGCCCTGGTCGAGACGAGCGCACGGCGGCTCGACAAGGGTCTGGTCCCCTTCCTGTGGCAGCACTACCGCAACATCACCGGTCATACGCGAGGGTACTTCGCGGATGACCCGACACGCCCGCCTCGACCGGGAAAGTGACGGTGCGCGGCAGGTTCAGGGCGTCCGCGTAGACGTCCTGAACCTGCCGCGCCACCCCGGCTGGCGTGGTCGTGTGCCCGAACTCGCGCGCGCCTACTGACATTCGCGCCCACAGCTCGGCGTCCTCCAGCAGGTGGTGCGCGTGGGCGATCATGGCGTTCACGTCGCCCGGCGCGACCAGGTACCCACTGCGCTCGTGCGCCACGCCGCTCAGGGTGCCGCGCGCGCCCACGGCGACGACCGGCATGCCCATGAGCTGCGCTTCCTGCAGCACCAGGCCCTGCGTCTCGGTGTCGCTGGCGAACACGAACAGCTCGGCCAGGCGGTAGTACGCGCCGATCTGCGTCCAGGGTTTCACGCCCAGGAACGTCACGCGGTGGGTGATACCCAGCCGCTCGGCGTGCGCTTCTAGGTGCTCGCGCTCAGGACCCTCGCCCAGCAGCACGAGGTGCGCGTCGGGCAGGGCGGCGACCGTGTCCAGCACGTGATCGAAACGCTTTTCCTTGGCGAGCCGGCCCACGCTCAGCAGCCGCCGGGTGCCCTCCGGCCACGGATTCTCCACGGGCGGCGCGGCCTCCAGCACGGCCGGGTCGATGGACGTGGGAATCACGACCGGCGAGCGGATCTTCATGTCGTGCAGGACGTCCAGCATCCCGGGGGTCGGGGCGATCACGGCAGCGGCGCGGCCGTACAGCAGCCCCATGGCCCTGGTGACCACCCCGGTCGCCCGCTGCACGGCGGTGAGGCCCGGAACGTAGTGCGTGTACGCCTCAATGTGCGTGTGATACGTGGCGACGTGCGGCACGTCCCACTTGCGCGCCAGCCGCATGCCCGCCAGCCCCAGCGTCAGGGGCGTGTGGGTGTGCACGATGTCGTACTTCTGCTCGAAGTCCTTGCGGGTCGGCCACGCCAGGCGGTAGGTGGGCAGGAACATGTACCGCACGGAATCCACGCGCCGCACGTCCTGGCGGGTGTCCACGTGCTCCGGGAAATCCGGCGCGACCACGTCCACGTGATGCCCGAGTTTGCGCAGCTCGTCGCTGAGCAGTCCGACGCTGGTCACGATGCCGTTCTGATCCGGCAGGAACGTGTCCGTGAACAGGCCGATGCGCAGTGGCCTCATTCGCGCCCGCCGGCCGGGCCCCGCTTCTGGATCTTCAAGGATTCGTGAAGCATCGCCAGTAGAGCATACGACGCCAGCCATGAGGATGTCGCCCGACTTCCGGTGGAGGCCCGGCCATCCTGGACTCACCCGAAACCCGCTACAGTTCACGCATGGCCGCGCTCCTTCCCCTCCTGGTGCGGTTGCGGCACGCCCTGCTGCGGGCCGGCGCGCACGGCGCGTGGCAGGGCGGCAGCGGCGGCCCTGAAATCGGTCTGACGGTGCCGGTGGACGACCCCGCCACGCTGGAGCGCGTTCTCGAGGCCCTGGGCACCACGCGGGCGACCGTGATCGTCCCGGCCGGGGCCGGGGCCGGCTGGGACGACGCCCTGCGCGCCGCCACGCGGGCCGGGCACGAGATCGCCGGCCGCGGCGCCGCCGTGCCACTGGCCGCCCTGGACGTCGCCGCAGGCCAGCCGGTCCGGGCCTGGGATACCGCCACCGCGCCGGCCCCCCGGTGGGCGGACCTGCGCGCCCTGGCGGCGCGGGGCGTGCACCCGCTCCCCCTGCCCGGCGCAGACGCCCGGCCCGGCGGCACGGTGCGGGTGAACCCGGCCGACCTGCCGGGCACGCTGAGCGACCTGAAGGCCCGCGGCTACCGGCCCCGTCCGGTGCGCGATCTGCCGGACCTGCGCCGCGCCACGCCGCGCGACCTGCTGGTGCACGCATACGGCCAGACCGTCGAGGCGAACTTCACGCGCGCCCACCACGTGATCGACCTGACCGACCGCGCGGACGCCGTGATGCGCGTGGCCCCGCTGCAAGGCGCGCCCCCGCCCCTGCCGCTGCCCCGAAACACGCCCACCGCCGAGCTGCACCTGGACTCCGCGCGGCTGGTGAGCATGGCGGCCCGCAGCCAGCTCGGCACGTACCGCGCGTACCAGCGCAGCCTCAAGGACGTCGCCGTGGCCCTGCGGCAGCGCCCGGACCTCGCGGACGCGCGGGCCGTCTTCGCGGTGACGCTGTTCTACGGCCCGATGGAACAGGCGGGATTCACGCTGCTGGAACTGCCCCCGGCCCGCACGCGGGTGTACGCCCTGGGCTTCCGCGTGCTGCGCCTGGTGCACGGCACGGTCCGCCCGCCCAGCATGCAGGGGCCGAAGATGGCGTGGATGCCCCGCGACGAGTTCCTGACGCGCTTCGGATAACCCGGGACAGACTCAGTACACGCCCCCGCCCGACCCGGCGGCCTCGCCCCGCCCGAACTGCGCCGCGAGCCGCCGCGTCGCGTGTGCGAGCAGGCTGACGTCCACGCCGACCGCGACGAAGGTGCAGCCCGCGTCCAGATACGCCTGCGCCTGCGCGGTGTCGGAGTGCAGGATGCCCGCCGCCTTCCCCGACGCGACGATGCGCCGGATGGCGTCCGCGATGGCGTCCACCACGTCGGGGTGCTCCGGGTGGCCCAGGTGCCCCAGGCTGGCCGACAGGTCCGCCGGCCCGATGAACACGCCGTCCACACCCTCCACGGCGGCGATCTCATCCAGCGCGGCCAGCCCGGCAGCCGACTCGATCTGGACGACCAGACAGATCTCGGCGTCCGCCCGCGCGAGGTAGTCCGGCACCGCGTTCCAGCGCGACGCGCGGGCGATGGCGCTGCCCACGCCACGCACGCCGCGCGGCGGGTAGCGGGTAGCGGCGACCAGCGCACGGGCCTGCTCGGCGCTCTCGACCATCGGGATCAGCAGGGACTGCACGCCCAGGTCGAGGTACTGCTTGATCAGGTGCGTGTCCCCGATGGGCGGGCGCACGACCGGCGTGACCGGGTACGCGGCCAGCGCTTGGAGCTGGGCGAGTGTGCTGCGGACGTCGTTCGGGGCGTGCTCGCCGTCGATCAGCAGCCAGTCGAAGCCCGCGCCGGCCACCACCTCGGCCGCGTGGGGGTGCGCCAGTGCGGCCCACAGGCCGATCTGCCGCTCGCCGGCCGCCAGGGCGCGTTTCAGGGGATTACTCAGGTCAGTCATGGTTCCATCATGGCGCGAACCGCAGAGCCATGCCGCCCAGCGGGCCGTAGTCCGCGTGGAAGGTGTCGCCAGGCCGCGCGTCCACCGGGCGGGTGAACGAGCCGGCCAGGACGATCTGCCCGGCCTTCAGGGTCACGCCGTGCGGATACAGGCGGTTGGCGAGCCACGCCACACCGGTCGCGGGGTGGTTCAGCACGCCCGCGGCCACGCCGGTCTCCTCGATCACGCCATTCCGGTACAGCAGCGCGCCCACCCAGCGCAGATCGGCGTCCGTGGGCCTCACCGGCCGCCCGCCCAACACGATCCCGGCGTTGGCGGCATTGTCGCTGATGGTGTCGTAGACCTTGCGCGTCACGCCGGTGTCGCGGTCGATCCGCTCGATGCGGGCGTCGATGATCTCGATGGCCGGAATCACCCACGCCGAGGCGTCCAGCACGTCCAGCACCGTGCAGTCGGGGCCGGACAGGTCACGCGCCAGCCGGAAGGCGAGTTCGACCTCCACCTTGGGCGCGATGAAGCGCCCGGCGGGAATCTCGCTGCCCTCGGGGAACACCATGTCGTCGAGCAGCGCGCCGTAGTCGGGCTCGGTGATGTTCGACGCCTGCTGCATGGCGCGCGACGTCAGGCCGATCTTGTGGCCATACAGCGTTCGGCCCTGGGCGAGCTTGAGGTCCACCCACGCGCGCTGCACGCGGTAGCCGTCCTCGATGGTCATGGCCGGGTACTGCAGCGACAGCTGCCGGATGGGCGTGCGCGACGCCTCGGCCGCATGCAGCCGCTCGGCGGCGTCGTGCACCTGGGCATCCGTCATCATGACGTGACCTTCTTGAACCTGGCGTGGATGTTGTTGTGCTTGAAGGTGCCGCCCTCGCCGAACTCCTGCACGTCCAGCGACAGGGCGAGGTAGCGGCGCGCGAAGGCGTCCGCGTAGTGCGCCTTCAGGGCCTCGAACAGCGCCGCCCCGGTCTCCCGGCGCACCTCGGGACTGCGCCCAGCCGCCACGCGCAGGGTCACGTGCACGAAGGCGTCGTCCTCCTGCCCGTCCGCGATCACGTACTCGCTGAGGCGCACGGCGCGCGCGCGCAGGCCGCCCACCGGGTAGATGTCGCCGCGTTCCCGCAGCACCACGCTCAGGGTACGCAGCAGCTCCATCATGCGGGCATCGTCGCCCAGGTTGTCGGTGTACTCCACGGTCAGGTGCGGCATTACTCGCGTTTCCCCTCCTGCGCGATCAGCGGTTCGGCGTCCTCCGATTCCCACGCCACGGCGTTTTCCAGCGCGCCCAGGTGGTCGATCTCCAGGCGCATCACGTCGCCGGGATGCACGTGCGACACCCCTTTGGGCGTGCCCGTCAGGATCACGTCGCCCACCTGCAGCGTCATGAAGCGCGACATAAACTCGATCAGCTCCGGTGCGCGCAGGATCATGTCGCGCGTGTTGCCCTCCTGCCGCAGCTCCCCGTTCACGAAGGCGCGCAGGCCCAGATCGTCCGGGTCCGGCACCTCGTCCGGCGTGACCAGATACGGCCCCAGCGGCCCGAAGGTGTCCCAGCCCTTGGCGCGCATGGGCGGCCGGTAGTAGTTGCTTACATAGTCACGCACCACCAGGTCGTTGGCGATGGTGTACCCGCCGACATAGTCCGCCGCGTCCCGGGCCTTCACGCGCCGGGCGTCCCGGCCGATCACCACGGCCAGTTCCACCTCGTAGTGCATGAACTGCGCGCCGCGCGGGTACTCCACGGTGCCCCGGTGCGGCAGCAGGCTGGTGTTCGGCTTGAGGAACATCACGGGTTCCTCGGGCGTCCTGAAGCCCAGTTCCGCGTTGTGGTCGGCGTAATTCAGCGCCAGCGCGATCACCTTGCCCGGCGTGACCGGCAGCAGGAACTGCACGTCGTCCGGGTGGTGGGCCTCGCCGGCCGCGTCGAGCAGCACGCCGTCACGGAGCACGCCGCGGTGCTGGCGGCCACGGGCGATGAAGGTGGCGGTTTTCAAGTTGGAGTCCTCCAGGTCATCAGATCACGTTCACGGGAATGCCGACGAGGTCCCCGGCCTGCGGCGTGACCCAGCCGCCCGCGTAGGCCTCCAGCAGCGAGCCCTCCTCGAACCAGCTGCGGGGGGTCCTGGCGCCCCACAGCGTCTGGCGGCGGGGGTCGTCGAGCGACCAGCGGATCGGCTCGAAGTCCGGATCGACCGTCAGGTAATCGTTGGTGTACAGCTCGATGCGGTGGCCGTCCGGATCGCGGATATACACGAAAAAGGCGTTGCTGACGCCGTGGCGCCCCGGCCCGCGCTCGATGTGCTCGGGCAGGCGGGCGCCCGCGAGGATGTCGCACGCGCGGATGATGCTCTGCATGTCCGGCATCCAGTATGCGAAGTGGTGCAGGCGGGGGCCGCTGCCGTTCGTCAGGGCAAGGTCGTGCACGCTGCCCCGCCGCTGGATCCACGCGGCCCAGATGCGGCCGTGCTCGTCCTCGGTGTACTCGCTGAGGCGGAAGCCCAGGTGCTGCATGTACCAGCCCATGGTGCCGGCCACGTCGGGCGTCATCACGTTGACGTGGTCGATGCGCTGGAGGCCCGCTCCACGGTGGCGGTGGTACTCCTGCAACAGCCATGGGTGCTTCACCGACTCGGCGTAGGCCGCGACCGGCACGCCGAAGGGGTCCTGAAAGCGCAGCAGCCGGGGCCGGTCGAGTTCGCTCTCCCAGCGCCACGGCAGGCCCTGCGCGTCCAGCAGGGCAGTCAGCGCGGTCAGGTCGTCGTCCGTGCCCATCCGGTACGCGACGTGCTTGACGCCCGCCTCCGGCGCGAGTTCGAGTTTCAGCGTCCACTCGCGGTCCTCGTTGGCGCGCAGGTACAGCGCCCCGTCGGTCTCGTGCAGGACGTTCAGGCCCAGCAGGTCCACGTAGAACTGCCGCGAGCGCTCCAGATCCGTCACATGGAAGACGGCGTGCGCGATGCGGATGGTGTTCGGGATCATGTGACGTCTCCAGGCGTCGTCGGCTGCCGCTGCGCCCGGCTTCGGCTCGGCGTGGTTCCCATTCAGTCCGCCGCCACGGGCCGGGGCTGCTCCAGGAACTGCCGGATGCGCCGCACGTACGGTTCCTTGTCGTAGACCTCGTACAGCGCGCTGGTCATGCGGATCGGATCGCCGAAGAAGTGCTTCTCGTACAGGTTCTGCCGCGCCCCGAAACTGCTCAGGGTCAGGTCCCACGCGAGCCGGAAGAGTTTCAGGCGCTCCTCGGCCGTGGCATTCGTGGCCTGGAGGTGCTTCTCGATGAAGTGGCCCAGTGGCCCCTCGCGGTCGGCCTTGCCGGGCATCATGATGATCCCGGACGCGCCCAGCAGCTGGATGATCTCGTTCAGGCGCGGGTAGATCGCCGGGTAGTAGTTGCGGGCGGCGTCCAGCGGGCCGCGCGCCGGGGTCATCACGCCGTAGGCGTTGGGCTGCGCGCCCTCGACCGCCGCGACCTCCAGCGCCTTCATGATCTCCAGCGTGACGATGACCTCGCTGACCTTGCCCTGCACGTGCTGGAACTGCCCGCTGCCGACCGTGTCCACGATGGCCTGCGCGACGCCCAGGAACGCGCCGGTCTTGCTGATCTTCTGGTTCACGACCTGGTAGGCCATGTGCAGCACGGCGTCCGTGCGCGCGTACGCCTGGTTGGCGAGGGTCATGTCGTACATCAGGAACACGCGCTCCCACGGCACGAGCACGTCGTCGAAGATCACGAAGGCGTCCTGCTCGTCGAAGCGGCTGGACAGCGGGTGGTCCTCCACGTCGCGGCCCACGTCGAAGGGTTCGCGGCACTGGAACGACAGGCCCGGCGTGTCCGTGGGCAGCCCGAAGCCCACGGCGTAGCGGCTGCGGTCGCCGTTTTCCTTGATGACGGTCGAGGGGAAGATCAGGATCTCGTCCGCGATGGGCAGCGTGGCGAGCATCCGCGCGCCCCGCACGATCACGCCCGCCTCCGTCTCCTCCACGATGCCCAGGGCGATGTACGGATCGGGCAGTTCAGACGCCTGCTTGCTGCGGTTCACCTGCGGGTTCGTCAGCGCGTGCGTCAGGCACAGGTCGTGTTCGCGCACGTACTCGAAATAGCGGCGCATGTGCCCGCCGAAGTGGCGCGCCGCGCCCTCGCCCTGGTCGAAGTACGCGCTCGCCATGCCGGCCGCCATCACGTTCGCGTTCATGTAGTCCGGCGCACGGCCCAGCGTGCCCAGCGAGTAGTCCGCCCGGACGCGGTGCGCCTCGCCGATCCAGCGCAGGTCCTCCTTGGTGCGCGGCACCCGGAACGCCGCGGCGTGGCGCTCGCCCCCCTCCTCGAAGGTCACTCGGTCTCTGTACCGGGGATCATGCTGGAGGTCGTACAGGCCCGCCAGCGAGCACGCGATGTTGCGGGTGGCCGGATGCGTGGTGGGGTCGCCCACCCGCGCGCCGTCCACGTACAGGTTCGGCGGGCGCAGCCGAAGGCGGTCGAGGAACTGCTGGCCGGTGCGAACTCCCATGTCACGGCTCCTTTCCGGCCAGGCCGGTGTACGACGGATCGACGAAGATGCCCCCCTGCCGCTGCTCGCTGGAGCTCGCGGGGTCGCCGTGAATGTCCTGCACCTGCGCGGCATACGCCTCGGCATTGTCCTGAGGCACGTAGCCCAGCACGTCCCAGCCCTCCGGCGTCATCCAGCGCCGGGTGTTCCCGCTGATCCCGGCCACGATCCGGAAACCCACGTCCGGCGCCGTAACCGCCCGCGCGAACAGCTGCGCGGCGTCGCGGGGCGACAGCCACGTGGACAGGTGCCGCGCGTCTTTCGGGCGCTCCTGGAACGAGCAGATGCGCACGCCCACGAACTCCAGGCGGTGACGGTCGAAGTACATCCGGCCCAGCGCCTCGCCCATGACCTTGCTCACGCCGTAAAACGTGTCCGGGCGCACCGGCACGTCCGGCGCGATCGGCTGGCGCGGGTAATACCCGACCGCATGGATGCTGGACGCGAAGGCCACCCGCCGCGCGCCCGCCTGCCGCGCCGCTTCCAGCACGTGGTATGTGCCGTCCACGTTCACGTCGCGGATGCGCTCGTAGGTGTGCTCGTCTGGAATGCCGCCCAGGTGGATCACGGCGTCCACGCCGTCCATCACGGCACGGACGGCACCGAAGTCGGTCAGGTCAGCGGTCACCAGTTCCTCGCCGTTCCTGGCCGCGCCCAGGTCGCGCTGATCGGTCAGGCGCAGGATCGTGTCCGAGTCCGGCAGGAAGTCGCGGATGCGGTCACGCAGCGCGGAGCCAACCTCGCCAGCCGCTCCGGTGATGAGGATGCGGCGGGGTTCACTCATCCTCGACCTCGTCGGCGGCGTAGACCCCACCATCTGCCACCACGTACTCGCCGGATTCCAGTGTGCTGGCGATCTCCTCCAGATATCCGGCGAGGTTGCCATGCTGTGGACCGCTCGGCCCCACCTCATGATCCATGTCGAGCACCTGGCCCACGGTTCCAGCCGGGCCGGGCGTCATATCCACCACAGCGCCGTTGCCACCGCCGTCCGCATCAAGCGGCACCCACCCATGCGACCACCAGCCGCGCTCGACCTGTTCACGCCCGTCCGAAGCGTCGTGCTCGGCATTGTCGTCAAAATCCCCACCATCGAGCAGTTGCCGCCAGACCGTCGCCTCGTCCTGGCTGGCGGCCGTATCCAGCAGGGTCCCGGTGGGCCAGCCACCCTCCACACTGCCGTCATGACGCCGTAGCGAGGCGCGCAGGTCGTCCGAGACCGGGTAGCCCAGGAAGGCCTCCAGCGCCGCGATCTGCTCCTCTGGTGCGCCCGGCCGGAGCTGGTCCAGCGCTCCCTGCGCGGCATACCATGCCTCGATCCGTTCCCAGGCCGCCTCCAGCGTGGTCATGATCCGGCCTCCGTGCCCATGCCCAACCGCTGCGCCCGGTGTCCATCCAGATTCACGGCGATGTTCTTCGTCTCCATGTAGAAGTCGAAGGAGTAGTCGCCGCCGTCGCGGCCGATACCGCTGGCCTTCATGCCGCCGAAGGGCGTGGGCAGGTGGCGGACGTTCTCGGAGTTGATCCAGATCATGCCGCTGTCCAGGCCGTGAGCGAAGGTGTGCGCGCGGGTCAGGTCGTTCGTCCACAGGTACGCGGCCAGCCCGTATGGCACGTCGTTGGCGATCCGCAGGGCGTCCGCGTCGTCGTCGAAGGGAATGACGGTCAGCACCGGGCCGAAGATCTCCTCCTGGGCAATCCGCATGTCGCTGCGGGCCTGCGTGAACAGGGTGGGCCGCACGTAATTGCCGCGGTCGCCCAGGCGCTCGCCGCCGACCCGGACGGTCGCGCCCTCCTCGCGGGCGGTGTCGAAGTACGAGCAGACCTTCTGGAGGTGCGTGGGGTGGATCAGCGGGCCGAGTTCGGTGGCGGGGTCAAGGGGATCGCCGACGCGGATGTCCTGCACGCGCGCGGCGAGCCGCTCCACGAAGGCGTCGTGCACGCCGCGCTGCACCAGCAGGCGACTGGAACTCGTGCAGCGCTGGCCGTTCAGCGAGTAGATCATGAAGACGGCCGCGTCCAGGGCGCGGTCGAGGTCGGCGTCCGCGAACACGACGACGGGGTTCTTGCCGCCGAGTTCCAGGTGGACGCGCTTGAGGGTGTCAGCGCCCTGTTTCTGGATGGCGCTGCCGGTGCGGCTCTCACCGATGAACGCGATGGCGCGGATCAGCGGGTGTTCGGTGAGCGCCCTCCCGGCACTCTCGCCGTAGCCGTGCACCAGGTTGACCACGCCGGCGGGGAGACCGGCCCCCTGCATGATCTCCGCGAGGAGGGTCGCGGTGACCGGGCTCCACTCGGCGGGCTTGTGGACCACCGTGCAGCCGGCGGCCAGCGCCGGAGCGATCTTCCAGCTCGACAGCATGAACGGCGTGTTCCACGGCGTGATCACCCCAACCGGGCCGATGGGCTGGCGCAGGGTGTAGTTCAGGAAGCCGCTGGTGGGCAGGCTTGAGCCGTCCTGCGCGGCCTCGGCCCGGTCGGCGTAGAAGCGGAAGTTCTCGGCGGCGCGGGCGGCAGCGGACTTCATGAAGCGGATGGGCTGGCCAGTGTCCACGCTCTCAGCGGTGGCGATCTCGTCGGCCCGCGCCTCGATCGCGTCGGCGACGCGGTGCAGCAGCGCGCGGCGGGCCTTGCCGCTCAGGGCGCGCCATGCGGGGAAGGCGGCGTGGGCGGCCTGTGCGGCGCGGTCGATGTCGGCGGCGTTCCCGCTGGCCGCGTGCCCGATCACGCTGTTGTCGGTGGGCGTGAGGATCACGAAGGTCTCGCCGCTGGCGGACGGAGTCCACTCGCCGCCGATGAAGTGCAGGAGCGGGGTGCTCAGGCGGCGGGTCAGGGCGTCGCGGGCGGACGGGGGCTGGGCGGTGGCGGTCATGAAACCTCCGGGCGGGGCGTGGATTGTCAGACGACCGCAGCGTAGGCCCGCCGCGCCCGCGGCTCAAGTCCGGAAGGCACAGAAATCACAAGTGGCTTTGTAGACTTCGACAATGCTGCGTCTGAATGCCCTGCGCGCCGAGTTGCACCTGCCGGCCGCCGAGCCGGACGTGCTGCTGGACGATCTCGCGGCCGCCGGACCGCTCCTCCCGGACGTCCCCGAGGCGCGGTGGCGTGCGGCGGCCGTCCGGCTGATGGCCCGCTCGCTGCGCCCGCATCTGGCCGACGTGGCGGCCGTGCTGGCCGACCTGCGGAGCGCGCTGGGCGCACCGGACCCGGAGGCGGACCTGGCGCGCTGGCTGGCGGACGTCACGGGCGGGCGCGCTACGGTGCGGTCGAGCTGGGGCGACGTGGTCGCGCAGGCGGGCGAGCCCGGCCCGGTCACGGTCACGCAGCGGCTGGAGTTCGAGCGCCGTCCGGTGGGCACCCTGCACCTGGAGGTGGAAGGCGGCTGGGAGGCCCTGGGTGTACTGGTGGCGGACGTGCTGCGGCTGGCGCGGCTGCAGTCTGCGGCGGCCGGGGCCGCGCGCCGCCGGGTGGGCGAGCGGCAGTTCGAGGCGCTGCTCGCCGGAGACGCGTCCGGGCTGCCGGGCGGGCAGACGACCGTGCTGGCCGCGCTGCGCCTGAACCGGCCCCTGCCCCGCGGTGCGCGGGCCCGCGAGGCCCACGTGCAGCAGCTCGACGTGCTATGCAGCGTGGGCGAGGGCTACTTCCACCGCCGGGACCTGACGTGCCTGACCACCGTGCGCGGCGACGTGGCCCTGTGGCTGTGGCCCGGCCGCGCTCCACAGCGCGAAGCGCGCGGCCTGCACACCGCGCTCCTGAACGCGACCGTGCTGGACTTCCGCCTGGGCGTCAGCCAGCCGCAGACGGGGTTCGGTCACGTGCCGGGAGCGCTGCGGCAGGCGGTGCAGGCGCTGGACGAGGTCACGCAGGCCCGCGGCATGGCGTCCTTCGAGCAGCTCGACCCGCTGCACGCGGTGCTGGACAGCGGCGCCCTGCACGCCCTCTCGGAGCAGTTGCGCACCCGCCTGACGCTGGCCGATCCGGACGGCCGCCTGGAGGACACGCTGCGTCAGTACCTCGCGCATGCCGGCACCCTGGGCGAGCTGGCCGCCGGCATGAACGTGCACCTGAACACCCTGCGCTATCGCCTGCGCCGCGTCGAGGAGGCGCTGGGCGGGTCCCTGAATGAGCCCGCCTTCCTGGCACGCGTGTACCTCGCCTTCCACGCGCGGTCAGGCCGCTGACCCGGCGAGCCTACTTGCCCTTCCCCTTGCCCTTCTCGCCCGGCGGGTCCTTGTCCTTCCCGCCGCTTCCCTTGCCGTTGCCCGGCTTCTGGCCGTCGGAGGGCGTCTGGTTGCCCTTCCCGGCGGAGTCCGGCGGGTCCTTCTTGCCTGGGGCGCCCGCCACCGGCGGGATGGGGCTGGGCGTGGGGTCGGTCGGCGGGACCGGGACCGGCAGAGGCGCGGGCACCGGAACCGGCACTGGGGCCGGGCTGGGCAGCGGCACGGGCTGGGGGTCGGGCAGCGGCAGCGGCTCAGGAGTGGGCAGAGGATCTGGCGTCGGCTGCGGCGCCGGACTGGGTGGCGTGGGGACCGGCTGCGGGGCCGGGGTGGGCTGGGGGGTCGGCGCGGGCTGGGGGCTCACAGGCGCGGGCTCGGCCGGCGCAGCAGAACGCACGACGATGGCGTCAGTCCACTCGGGCGGCGCGACCCTGGCCACGGGGGACGCCTCGATCGGCCTCGCCGGCGACACGGCGACGGCGGGCGTCGCCGGCATCCGTGCGGGCACCCCCGTGGTCTGAGACGCTGGCGCCCGGCGCGTCACGACGGCCGGCGCGGGCACCGGTGCGGCCCGTGCCTGGACGACAGGGCGCATAGGCGCCGGCGCGGGACGCTGCGCCTTCACCTGAGCCGGCATCCGGGCGCCGGCGACTGCAGTGGGGCGGACGACCGCTCGCTTCGCCTGGGCAACGACCGTCACGCTGACGCTCGGGGCGCGGACGACCACAGGCGCGCTGGAGCGGGCCTGCACGACCGGGGCCGGAGCGGCGCGCCGGGGTCCGGCTTTCACCGTCACGACCGGTGTGGGCACGGCCACGACCCGGCGGACAGGAGCCACCCGCGTGACCGCCGGTACGATCACGGCGACGCGCGGCGTGGGCACCGTCGGTGCGGGAACGGCGGCCGGCGCGGTCTTCGCCACCACAGGCAGCGCGGGCCGTGTGGACCGGAACAGCGCCTCTGGGATCGAGGGCACGCCGGCGGCGGTGGCTGCGGCCCGGTTCGTCGAGAGCAGGCCCGCGCTCGGGGCATCTGCTGCGTCGCCTGCCGAGCGGGCCCGCAGCGATCCCGGGAGGACGATGCCCAGCGCGACCACCACCGCCGTCGGGAAAATTACCAGCGTGTTGCTCCAGCGCACGGCCCACCTCCACCTGCCGTTCCCGCTCGGTGTACCGGAGCGCGAACGCGCGACGCGTCCCGTTCCCTGGCTCCGGCGCAGAACCGGGCTCCATCCTACTCCAGGGGTGCCCGGACACGGCTTGCCCACACCCTTAACGGAAAGCCGCCCCCACATGGAGGGCGGCTCTTGCTGCGATCACAGCCCGGAGCCCAAGGCCCAGGACCCTGCCCTGCTCAGTCCGCGGCGGAGCCGTGGCTGGTGGCGGCCTGGGCCGCGCGGGCTTCCTTGTTCTTGGCCTCGATCTTGGCCTTGATCTTCTTCTGGGTAAAGCCCGCCTCGCGCTCGCGCTGGTCGAGCACGGAGCGGATGAAGCGGATGTCGTCCTGGATGCCGGGGATCACGACCTGCTCCAGCGCGTTCACGCGGCGGGAGGTCTTCTTGATCTCCTCGCCGATGCGCCGCAGCTTGGTCTCGGTGCCGGCGACCTTGACGATCGCTTCCAGCACGCCGCCGAAGTCGGTGGACGCCTGGATGGTGCGCGCGCCGACGTTGATCGGGCTGAACGAGCTGGCCTGGGTGCGTTCGGGCACGTTGATCTTGGGCACCTTCACGCCGTACAGGTTCTCGATCTGCATGTCGATGCGGTAGTCGCTGCTGCCCGCCAGCGACAGGCTCTCGACCGCCTCGGGGCTGTCCCAGGCCTTGGCGCCGAACAGGCTGGTGTACGCGCCCTTGCTGACGCCCGAGAGCTGCTCGCGCGCGGCGAGGGCGTCCTTGACCAGGGCGAAGAACTCGCCGATCAGGGCGTCACGCTTGCGCTTGAGGAGGTCGGCGCCGCCGGACGCGGTCTTCAGGCTGGCCTTGCTCGCCAGCAGCGCGCTGCGGGTGGGGCTGATCTGTCCTGCCATGATTCACCTCCTACGTCGGTGAAGGTCGAAGGGTCGACCGGTCTGAAAGTCTAGCGGCCAGCCGCGGGGCTGTGGTTAGACCTTCAGCCGGTCCGCCCTTGAGACCCTTACTGCATCGAGCGGCCGCCGCGCCACATCTCGTCCATCTTCTGACCGTAGTACTTGTCGATGGCGTCCTTCGAGATCCGGGTGAGCTGGCTCTGCGGCAGCTTGCTGAGAATGCCCCACGCGACGGTCAGGGAGTCCTCGATGGAGCGGTCCTGGTCGCCCTGGCCGATGAAGTACGTCTCGAAGTCGTCGGCGAACTTCAGGTACAGCTTGTCGGTCTCGGTCAGCGCGTCTTCACCCGTGATCGCCACGAGTTTGCGCAGGTCGAGGCCGTTGGCGTACGCGGCGAACAGCTGGTCGGAGATGTTCTTGTGGTCCGCGCGGGTCTTGCCCTTGCCGATGCCGTTGCCCTGAAGACGCGAGAGGCTGGGCAGCGGGTTGATCGGGGGGAACACGCCCTTGGAGTTCAGGGTGCGGTCGACCACGATCTGCCCTTCGGTGATGTACCCGGTCAGGTCGGGAATCGGGTGGGTGATGTCGTCGTCGGGCATGGACAGGATCGGCACCTGCGTGACCGAGCCGGGCTTGCCGTCCACCACGCCGGCGCGCTCATACAGCGACGCCAGGTCGGTGTACATGTAGCCGGGGAAGCCGCGCCGTCCGGGGATCTCTTCACGCGCGCCGCCGATTTCACGCAGCGCCTCGCAGTAGTTCGTGAGGTCCGTCAGGATCACGAGGACGTGGTAGCCGTGCTCGAACGCCAGATACTCGGCGGTCGTGAGGGCCATGCGGGGCGTGAGCAGACGCTCGACGGCCGGGTCGTCGGCCTTGTTCAGGAACAGCACCGAGCGGGCCAGCGCCCCGGTGCGCTCGAATTCCTGCGTGAAGAACGACACCTCGCGCTGGGTCAGTCCCATCGCAGCGAACACCACGGCGAAGTCGCCCTCGTGGCCGGGCACCTTGGCCTGGCGGGCGATCTGCGCGGCGAGTTCGTTGTGCGGCAGACCCGAGCCGCTGAAGATCGGGAGCTTCTGCCCACGGATCAGCGAGGTCTGCACGTCGATAGTGCTGATGCCGGTCTGGATGAACTCCTCGGGCTTGGCGCGCGCGGCCGGGTTCATGGGCTGGCCGTTGATGCTCTGGCGGCGCTCGGCGACCACGGCGGGCAGCCCGTCGATGGGGCGGCCCAGGCCGTCGAAGCGGCGGCCGATCATTTCCTTGCTCACGCCCAGGCGGGCCACGTCTTCGACGAGGCTCACCGACGCGGTGGCGAGGTCGAGGCCGCGCGTTTCCTCGAACACCTGGATCACGGCGTTCTGGTCGGACACGGAGATGACCTGGCCGCCGCGCATCTTGCCGCCGGCGTCCTTGATGTTCACGATCGCGCCGTACGCCAGGTCGCTGGCGGCGTTCACGAACAGCAGCGGCCCGGAGATGTACGCGACGTCGTTGTATTCCTTCTGCAGAAGGGTCACGCTTTCACCGCCTTGAAGGTGGAGTCGAGGTCACCCAGCACGCCGTCGGTGTACGCCGCGAACTGGTCTTCCGGCGTGTAGCGGGCGCGGGCGAGCTTCTCGATCACGGGGCTCTGGATGATCTCGTCGATGGTCGCGCCGTTCTTGAGCGCCGAGTCCGCCTGGTCATAGAACTTCAGGAACATGCGCATCAGGCCGTAGTTCTTCGGCATGGAGGCCGAGGCGTCCACCGGGTCGAAGCCGTTCTGCTGCAGGAAGTCCTGGCGCAGCATGCGGCCGGTCTCGATGATCAGGCGTTCGTTGTCCTGCAGGGCGTCCGGACCGACGAGCTGCACGACTTCCTGCAGGGAGGCTTCTTCCTGGAGGATGGTGCCGATGCGCTGGCGCAGTTCGGGGAAGTCCTCGGCGATGTTCTGGCGGTACCACTTGTCCAAGATCGGCGTGAACAGCGAATACGAGCCGTTCCAGTTGATCGCGGGGAAGTGGCGGCGGCGGGCCAGGCCCGCGTCCAGACGCCAGAACGCGCCGGTGATCCGCAGGGTGGCCTGCGTGACGGGCTCGGACATGTCGCCGCCGGCCGGGCTCACGGCGCCGATCACGGAGACCGCGCCGTCCTCGCCGGCCAGGGTCTTCACGGCGCCCGAGCGCTCGTAGAACGCCGCGAGCTTGGCGCCCAGGTACGGCGGGTAGCCTTCTTCGGCGGGCATTTCTTCCAGGCGGGAGCTGATCTCGCGCAGCGCCTCGGCCCAGCGGGACGTGCTGTCGGCCATGAGCGACACGGAATAGCCCTGGTCGCGGAAGTACTCGGCCAGGGTGATGCCGGTGTACACCGAGGCTTCACGCGCGGCCACCGGCATGTTGCTGGTGTTGGCGATCAGGATCGTGCGGTGCATCAGGGGCCCACCGGTCTTCGGGTCTTCCAGTTCCGGGAATTCCACCAGCACGTCGGTCATCTCGTTGCCGCGCTCGCCGCAGCCCACGTACACCACGATGTCGGCGTTGCCGTACTTGGCCACCGACTGCTGGGTCACGGTCTTGCCCGAACCGAACGGCCCGGGGATGGCCGCGGTGCCGCCCATGACCAGCGGGAACAGCACGTCCAGGATGCGCATGCCGGTGAGGAACGGCAGGCTGGGGTCGAGCTTCTGCGACACGGGGCGGGGCGCACGCACGGGCCAGTAGTGGGCCATGCGCAGTTCCGTGCCGTCTTCCAGACGGGCGATGGTCTGGTCGATGGTGTACTGACCGGCCGGCGCGATCCACGCGATACGGCCCGCCTTGTCGGGCGGCGTCAGGATCTTGTGCGTGAAGGAGAACTCCGGCACGGTGCCCAGGATGGCGCTGCCGGTCACGCTGTCGCCGACGTTCACGCTGGGCGTGAAGTCCCACAGCTGCGTGCGGTCGAGGGACGAGACCTCGATGCCGCGCGCGATGAAGTCGCCGCTGGCCTCGCGGATCTTGCCCAGCGGGCGCTGGATGCCGTCGTAGATGCCGTTGAGCATCCCCGGCCCGAGTTCCACGCTCAGGGGGAGGTTGGTCGTCTGCACGGGCTCGCCGACGGTCAGGCCGGACGTGTCCTCGTACACCTGCACGAAGGCGGTGTCACCGTCGAGGCGGATGATCTCGCCCACGAGGCGCTCGCTGCCCACGCGCACGATGTCGTACATCTTCGCGCCGTACATGCCCTTGGCGATGACCGCCGGGCCGGCGATACTCTGCACGACGCCGCTCTTGTTCTGCGTCATTTAGTACTCCTTCGGAAAAGGTCTGAGGGTCGAGAGTGTGACAGTCTAGGAGAAGGAATCTGCCGTGTCTGTGGGCGTGATCTCTTAGACGGCTCGACCCCCGGACCTCGCCGTTACAACTTGATATCGAAGCCGATGGTGTCCCGCACGAGCTTGCCCATGTACGCCTTGGCGTCCACGGTGTCGGGCGAGAAGGCGTCCTTGAGGCTGGGGATGGGCAGCAGGATCGGCAGTTCGCGGCCGCGCATCAGGCGGGCCGTGCTCGCCGCGGGGTCCGGGATCAGGCCGGTGTCCACCGCCACCAGGCCGTAGTCGCCCTCGGTGATCAGCTTCTCCAGCGCCTGCTGCGCCTGCTCCGGGGTGGTGTCCACGACCTCGGCGCCCGCCAGACGGAAGCCGGTGGCGGTTTCGTGGTCGGTCAGCACGACGACTTTACGCACCTTCCAGCTCCTTTTGCAGTTCGTCCTTGCCCAGACCGTAGTACTTGGCGCGGCCGATCAGGCGCATGCGGGCGATCTCCTGTTCCTTGCGGCGCAGGAAGTCGAGTGCCACGCCGGGACCGAGCGCGTCGGCCATGGCGACGTTGCGGCTCGCCTCGTCCAGCAGCCGCCGGGCGACCGCCTCGGCGCTGCCCAGGTCCGGCGCTTCCGTGATCGCCTGGAGTTCCGGCGAGGACACCGAGTTGTCGCCGCCCGCGATCCGCAGGAAGTCCGCCTCGCTGACGTCACGCCCGCCCGGAATGAAGTACCGGGCGTTCGGCGCGCCGCCGCGCAGCTGCCGGGCGATCAGGAGGTTGCGCACGTCGATCTCGCGGGTGAAGTAGCGGCGGACGTTCGTGCCGCGCACGCCGGCGAGCACCGCGCGGTAGTAGCCCTGGTCCAGCGCGACCTCCACGTCGAGCAGGCTGCTCGCACCGCCGGCCACCGCCGCGCGCAGGATGGTGCCCAGCTTGCCGCCCGCGACCGACAGGGTCTGCGCGAGGCCGGGCACGTCTGCACTCTGCGCCGCGCCCTGCAGCACGCTCCAGGGAATGGTGCCGGCCGGGATCAGGCCCGCGACGATGTCGTCGGCCGAGCGGCCGGTCTGCACGCCGCGCACCAGCGTCTTGACGTTCTGCAGGTCGTAGCGCAGCAGCAGCGCCTCGATCTCGCGGGCAGGCTGCCCGGTGGCAATCGAGCGCAGCTGCGTGATCGCCTTGAGGTAGTTGCGGCTCAGGGCCTCGTCGAGCTGGCCCAGACCCGCGCCCTGCGCGGTGGCGTCGCCCAGGTCCTCACGCAGGGGCGTTTCGCTGATCTGCCGCAGGAATTCCTGGTAGTTCACGGTGCTGGCCGCTTCGTCCAGCGCGCGGGACTCGACCAGCGCGGTACGCATCATGCGCACGCGTCCGTTGATGTACCCGTAGGGGTTGTTCACGCACCCCCCCTTACGCGTCCGCGAGCAGGCGGGAGACCTGGGCGCTCAGCTCGGCGCGGCTGGCGTTCAGACGGCCCAGCAGCGTGTTCTGGACGCTGGTCTTGCCGCCGCCCGCCACCAGACGCACGCCGGTCTTCACGCTCTCGTTGGCGCGCACTTCCAGGTGCCGGCCCAGCTGCGCCAGCGCCTGGTGCACCGCGCCGTGCTCGGCGCTGGCCGCCTCGACGACCTCGGCATCCGGCAGGGCCGCGAGGCCCTCGGCGATCAGCTTGGCGAGCACCTGCGGGTACTCCGGCGCGGTGGTGGCGCCCTGGAGGTACTGTTCGGCGGTCTGGAAGGCCTGGACCTGCAGGGAGTCCCCGGCCGAGAGCCGCTGGGCGTTGGCGTCCAGGTCGGCGGCCGAGCGGGCGCGGGTCAGACCGGCGGCGTAGTCGGCCTGCTGTGCCCGCTGGCGGCTCTCGATCATGTTCCGGGCGCGTTCCTGCGCCTGGGCGACGATCTGATCCGCTCTCGCCTGCGCGTCCTCACGGATGCGCGCGATCTCGCCCTGAATTTCGGTTTCGAGAATGTCACCTAGGCTCATGGCTGCCCCTTAACCGCGGAGCAGGAAGAAGCCGACGAAGCCGAAGATGACCAGCGTTTCCGGGATGAAGAACCAGATGGCCATCTGACCGAACTTCTCGGGACGCTCGGCCACGACGCCCGCGGCGGCCGCACCGATGGGGCCCTGCGCGAGGCCGGTGCCCACGGCGCCCAGGCCCAGCGCGATACCCGCGCCGATGGCCTTGAGGCCCGAGGCGGTCGCGCCGGCGTCGCTGGTCGCGGCTTCCTGCGCGAAGGCCGAGGTGGCGAAGGTCATGACGGCGAGGGCGGGCAGGTACTTGGCAGCGATGACGGTGCTGTTCTTGTAGGCGGTGTTCTTCATAGGTTCCTCCGGTAGGTGGTTATTTCCGTGCCGCGGGGGCAAAGGGAGCGTAGCGGGTGCCGGTCTCCTGGTAGAAGCCGGTCGGGTTGAGGTACTCGACCCACACGAGTCGGATGGGCTGCATGACGTGACCCAGGATGGTCAGGGCGAACAGGAAGGTGTGCACGATCAGGCCCAGGATGATGCCCAGCAGCGGCCCGATGATCGGCAGCACGCCGCCCAGGCCCCAGCCGACGTCCGTGGCGAGGTTCGCCAGGATCGCGGCGGCCACGCCGACCGCGAACAGTCGGGTAAACGAGATGATGTTGCCGCCGTTCGACAGGATCTCGATCAGCATCAGGGGGTTGCGCGCCTGGAACAGCCCGACCAGGAACACCACGAAGCCGACCAGCATGACCAGCACCAGCGGATTGGCGAAGTTGCCGAGCGCCCCGAAAGCCTGTCCGGCGCGGGACACGTATGCCAGCAGGATCAGGCCGACCAGACCGCCCAGCATGCCCACCGCTTCCCAGAAGTGGTGCATGTGCTTGTGCTTGTAGGTCAGCTGCGCCTTGAGGCCCCAGCTCCACAGCATGAAGATCACGCCCACGGCGATGCAGATCAGCATGATGGTGTTGGAGAATTCAGGCAGCACGCGCGGGAAGAGGATCGGGATCAGGCCGCTGGCGTGCTCGCCCTCGTGCAGCGTGACGCCCCAGATGCGCTGGATCAGCTCGGGGTTCACGTAGAACACGTGCAGCTTCTCGAGCACGTTCCCGAAGAACTCGCCCGTGAGAATGCCCCACAGGATGCTCCACAGGCTCATGGTCTGGAGCACCACGCCCACGCGCTTGAGGGTCGCGGGGTCGAGGGTGATACCCAGCAGGCCGATAGGCAGGCTCTCGCCGCGGCGCGCGCGGGCCAGGCCCCACAGCGCCGCCAGCAGGAACAGCAGGCCGAAGCCGATGTCCGCGACGATGAAGCCGAAGAACAGCGGGAAGAACCACGCCACCACCCACGACGGATCGAAGGTGCCGTAGCGGGGCGGATCGCTGATGTTCAGCATGAACTCGAAGTTCTCGGTGTAGGAGCTGTTCTTCAGCTGCACCGGCACGCCCTCGGCGTGATGCTCGTCGACGGGGTGCAGCTCGAACATCGCGCTCTGCTTGAAGGGCTCGAGCGCACGCTGCAGGTCCGGAATGCGGTCCTCGGGCACGTAGCCCTGGAGCACGAAGCCGTACTTGCCGCGCGCGGTCTGGGCCCGGGCGTCGTCGATACCCACGCGGTCGGCCAGCGCGTCGCGGATGGCGGCCACGGTCGCGCCGTGCTGTGCAGCCAGGGCAGCCTTTTCACGGGCGACCTGTTCCAGCGCGGGCGGGTTGGTGCGCGCAATGTCCGTGAACGCCTGTGCGACCTCCGAGAGCGGCAGGCGCTCGAAGCGGCCCGGGAGCCGCAGTTCGCCCAGGCGGGCCTTGCCCAGCGCCACGCGGGCGCGGTCACGGTCCGCCGCCAGGACGGCCACCACCACGGCGGTCAGACGCTCGTTCACGCGCTCGCTGCCGACCGCAAAGCGGTCACCGAGTTCGGCCCTCAGGGCGTCCTGCGCCGCCTGCAGCTCGCCGGCCTGCTCCACCGTCAGGGGAATCAGGGCCAGGCGCCGGCTGCGGTCGGCGCCGCCGGCCGCGCGGGCCAGGGCGGCGACCACGTCGGTGTAGGTGCGCTGGGTGTCCAGATCAGTGCGCAGTTCCGCTTCCCGGTCCGTCAGGGCGCCAGCGGGCGCGGCGGCCTGCTCGACCAGCGCGCTCCACTGGTCCTCGGCGGGCAGGGCAGCGCGCGTCACGTCGTGCGCGCCCAGCTCGCCCAGGGTGCTCTCGGTGCGCGCCAGGAGCCGCTCGGCGTCGCGGCGTTCCTCGGCGGCCTGGCCGGCCAGCGGACCACTCTGGAATCCCTGGGCTTCCAGCGGGACGATATGCAGCACGCCTGCCCGCTGGAGGGCCTGCATGACCGCACGGCTGTCACTCTGACGCCCGGCGACCACCACCTGCTGCATGGGATTGATCACGGGAGCACCGCCCTCATGATGGTTTCCACCGCCTGACCCAGCTTCCCTTCCGCGAGCGCGCGCGTGCGGTCGGCCTGCGTTTTGGCCTCCCCGCGCGCGGCGTCACGGATGGACTGCATGTCCGCCGTCAGCTTCTGCTCGTGCTCGGCCTGCATGCTCCGAACCTGAGCCTCCGCGTCACGAAGGATCCCGGCAGCCCGCGCCTCGGCGGCCTCCACGGTCTGCTGCGCCTGCGCGCGGGCCGCTTCGATCTGCGCGTCCAGCGCCGCTTCCCGGCTGGCCAGCTCACTTAAGACCCGACTTGAGACGTCCAAAACTCACTCCTCCTTTCCCGCTTTCCCACCGCACTCCGCTCCAAAAGCCCCATCCTGGCGGATGAGGTCTGGGGCGTGGTACGCAGGGTTTCCGGTGGCCCGACCTACTTGTAATAATTGCGTCAGACTCACTTCGCATCGTAACACAGCCCTGAAATGGGGCCGGGGGGCATGCGTCCCTCGGGGTGCGTCCAGCGCGTCGTCACGGGGAGGAAGGGGCGTCCGGGCACCGTCCCGTTTCATCTGGGCGTGATCCGGGCCGCCGATGCTTGTGGGCTGCCGACACGTGGCGTCGGCCACCGGATACAGGCCCGGCCCTTCCGGCCGCCTCGGCGTCTATGCTCTGGGCATGAAAGAGATCGTGCAGACCCCCGCCGCGCCCGCCGCCATCGGCCCGTACAGCCAGGCCGTCACCTTCGGGAACCTGGTCGTGACCAGCGGGCAGATTCCGCTGACGCCGGCCGGCGACCTCGTGAGCGGCGGCATCACCGAGCAGACCGAGCAGGTCATTGCCAACCTGCGGGCCGTGCTGGCCGCGGCCGGTACCGACCTCGACCGCGTGGTGAAGACCACCGTGTTTCTGGCCGACATGACCGAGTTCGCCGCCATGAACGCCGTGTACGAGGCGCACTTCCGCGCGCCGTACCCCGCGCGCAGCACCGTGCAGGTCGCCCGCCTGCCCCGCGATGTGCGCGTGGAGATCGAGGTGCTCGCCGAGCGGCACTGAACGGCCCGGCCGCCCAGGGCGGAGCGCCGGGTCCCCTGCGGCTCTGTGCGCTCCGCTCTTTTGTGCCTCAACTCTCGACGGCCCCGCGCGGGGCGTGCCATGCTGCACGCAATGGTCGTCCTGCCCGTCCGCTTCGAGCGCAGTCCACGCCTCCACCCGATGCTGAGCGAGCAGCCGCACGCGGTGGGGACGAAGGTCGTGGTGCAGGGCAAACGTGGCCCTGAAGTGGCGACGGTGCGCGGTGAGGCCAGCGAGCCGCACCCGTCCGAGCGCTACGGCGCGGTGCTGCGCGCGGCCACGCCCGAGGATCTGGACCGCTGGGACACGCTGCACCGTGCGGGCGAGGACCTGAAGTGGCTGCTGCGGGCGCGCGCGCGTGAGCGCCGGCTGCCCGTGAAGCTCGTGGCGGTGGAGTTCACGCTGGACGAGAGCCTCGTGACGGTCAGCTACAGCGCCGACGAACGCATCGAGCTGACCAGCCTGATCGGTGAGGTGCGCGCCCACACGCGGGCACGCGTGAACTTCGCGGCCATCGGGCCGCGCGAACAGGCACAGATGCTGGGCACGCTGGGCGCGTGCGGCCGCGAGAACTGCTCCAGCACGCACCTGCAGGACTTCGCGCCGGTCAGTATCCGCATGGCCCGCGACCAGCAGCTCCCGCTGAACCCGGAGAAACTGTCCGGACCGTGCGGGCGGCTGCTGTGCTGCCTGCAGTTCGAGCACACCCAGTACGTGGAGCTGCTGAAGAACCTGCCGCGCAAGAACGCGAAGGTCTGCCACGACGGCAGCGGCGCGTGCGGCAAGGTCACGAAACTGCACCCGCTGGCCGGCACGGTGGACGTCCTGACCGAACAGGGGATGCTGGTGGGCGTGCCCGCGACCGAACTGCGCCGCGCGCCGGACGAAGGCCCGAAGCCGGGCGGCGACCGGGGGAGCAAGGCCCCCCGCCAGCGGGACGCGGACGCCTGAGGACGCGGCGGGCGCCGGAGCGCGAGCGGGTACACTCCGGGGCATGACCGGCACCCTGGACGCAGTCGAACGCACACTTGCCACGGCGGCCGCCGCCACCCGCTGGGACACCTACGCGCCGCGTGTCCAGGCGCTGCTGGACGAGGCCCTGGACGCGGCCGGTGTACCCGGCTGGCTGGAGCGCTGGAGCGCGCTGTCGTCCGAACTGGCCGAGACGGGAGCGAAACTGTCCACCCACGCGGACCTGCACACGGACCAGCCGCAGGTGCAGGAGCGCTACCAGGCCTTCCTAGCCGAGGTGATGCCCAGCGCGGAACGGGCGGATCAGGCGCTGCGCCAGAAGCTGCTCGCCGTGCCCGGGTACGTGCCGGACGCCGACACCGCGCTGACCTACCGCCGCTTCCGGGACGCGGCGGCGCTGTTCCGCGAGGCGAACGTGGACCTGGGCGTGGTGCACGAGCAGCAGAAGAACCGGCACTCCGTGCTCACCGGCAACCAGACGGTATGGCTGGACGGAGAGGCGCTCACGACGCCGCAGGCGCGCCTGCGGCTGGACCGCCCGGACCGGGCAGCGCGCGAGGCCGCGTGGCGGGCGCTGTCGGACAGCAACATGGGCGTGGCGGGCGACCTCGACCGGGTGATGCTCGACCTGCTGGCGACCCGCCGGCAGATCGCCCGGAACGCGGACGAGCCGGACTTCCGGGCGTACCAGTGGAAGGCGCTCGACCGGGTGGACTACACGCCCGCCGACTGCCGCGCCTTCCACGACGCGGTCCGGGATGAAGTCGTGCCCGCGCTGACGGCACTGGTGCAGGACGCCGCACGTCGCCTGGGTCTGGACAGCGTCCGCCCGTGGGACTACAACCGCAGCACCCTCCCGGACCCGGAGGGCCGCCCGCCCCTGACGCCCTTCAGCGGCGGCGCCGAGCTGGAAGCGCTGGCCGCCGACGTGTTCGGAGCGCTGGACGCGGACCTGGCCGGACGCTTCGCGTTCATGCGGGGGCACGGCCTGCTTGACCTGGAGTCGCGTCCGGGCAAGATGACGCACGCGTACTGCCAGTATTTCCCCGTGCACAACGAGCCCTTCGTGCTGATGAACGTGGTGGGCAGCGCGGACGACGTGCGCGTGCTGTTCCACGAGGTCGGGCACGCCTTCCACGGCTTCTACAGCGGCGAGAGCCAGCGCCTGCTGTGGAACCGCTGGAGCCCCACCGAGTTCGTGGAGATCCCCAGCATGGCCATGGAGTTCCTGACGCTCGACCACCTGGGCCGCGTGTTCACGCCGGAGGATCTGGCGCGTTACCGGGCGTCGCAATTGCAGGGCGTGGTGGCCTTCTTGCCGTGGGCCGCGCAGATGGACGCCTTCCAGCACTGGCTGTACCACGACGCGCCGCAGGACGTCGGTATCGCCGAGCTGGACGCCCGGTGGCTGGAACTCGACCGCACCTTCCACGGCTTCGTGAACTGGGACGGCCTGGACGAGGGGATCCGCGCGAAGGGCTGGCAGTACTACCACATCTTCCAGGTGCCCTTCTATTACATCGAGTACGCCATGTGCTACCTCGCGGCGGTCGGGGTGTGGCGCGCGGCGCAGGCCGACCCGGCGCGCGCGATGGAGGACTACAAGGCGTCGCTGCGGCTGGGCAGCGCGTCCAGCGTGCCGGAGCTGTACCGCGCGGCAGGCGTGGAGTTCCGCTTCGACCGCGACTACATCCGCGGCCTGACGGCCTTCCTGACCACGCAGCTCCGGCGCGACGCGGCCGACTGAAGCCCACACGGCAGCGGCGGCCTTCCATAACGTGGAAGGCCGCCGGTGTCATGCCGGTCAGTAGCGGTAGGTGGTCGTCTCGCTGACGTTCACACGGACCGTGCGGCCCTGCCCCCGGTCCACCGTGACGGTCACGCTGCTGGCGCCGCGGACCAGCACGCCCTGGAAGCCGGTGGTGGTGCTCACGCTCTGCTGGAGCACGTAACCCTGCCCCTGGAGATCCTCGATCTTGCGGTCGTAGGCCGAGCGGGCCGGGTCCTGGGCGGGCGCCACCGCGCCGAGCAGTTCCCCGATGAAGTCCAGCACTGTGTTCCCGGTGCCCGAGGGCGTCACGGGCGGGGTCGCCACCGGGCGGGGCATCGGGGTCGGGGCCCGGCCCTGCGGCGCGAACTCAACATTGAGGTTGGTGGTGGCGCCGCCGCGGATGGACACGGTGGTGGTGTAGTCCCGGAACCCCGGCGCCTGCACCCGCACCGGGAACGTCCCCGC